>JAYELX010000306.1:0-2797 GCA_034717875.1 Chloroflexota bacterium
TGCCCCATAATACAGGCAGCAAGCCCTTCCATCGTTCCTCCAGAAAATCGCGCAGAGCAACATTTGTCTTAATCACAGACCGCCGACCATCGCCGCCTGCCCGATCCACACTCCCTGTTTCCTGATCCCTGATACCTGACACCCGATCCCCGCCTCCTGACTCTTGATACAAAATCCCAGCAGCGCGCAGGCTGCAGTATCCCCCCTGGCATGGCCCCATTCCTAGCCGCAAGTCGCGTTGGATATCATCGAGCGTGTGCACGTCGCCGCTTTTGATAGCAGCTTCGACCTCGGCGCGGGTTACCAATTCACACTCGCAAATCAGGTCGCCGTAGGCTTTCTCGGCCTCGATGCGCTCTAGACGGTGGCCCAGGTGATGGTACTTGTGCCCCGCGGCCCCTTGATGGGGAAGCTCCTCGAGATGGGTTCGACACTCTCGCTGCGTGTTCAGTTTTTTGCAAACCAGGTCTACGGTCTCCGCGGCCATTTTGCGGTAAGTGGTCCATTTGCCGCCGGTTATTGTTATCAGCCCCGGGACGTTGTCGCGTTTTTCGTGGTCGAGCAATGTGAACGAGCGGGTGATGTCGCGGCTTTGGTCTTGCTGCTGTCCGTGGAGATTTTCTTCGTAGAGTGGACGCACTCCGGCCCAGGCTCGCAGCATGCGCATCTGTTCGAAGCCGGGAATAATTTTTTCGCCTTCGGCGAGCATGAGCTGCACTTCCCACGGTTGGATGCCGAAATGATCGGGATCGGCAACTTGTTCGTCGGTGGTTCCAATGATGGATACGGTGTGCGCAGGAACGAGAATGTCGCCGTCGGATGGAACCCTACAGCGGTTGATGACCGTGTTGACGATGCGCTGGCTGACGGCGATCATTGTGCCTTTGCCGGGTCGCATGGTGATATTTACGCTCAACGCCGAGTCGTTTTGCGTTGAGCCGCCGGCTGTGGCACCAATTTTGCCGCACCAGGCCCCGGCCGCGTTGACGACCACATCGGCGTGGATAGTGACGTCTGCGTCGTGAATCAGGTCGTGGCAAAGCGCGCCAACCACTTTTTTGTCGCTGCCCTCTTCCGTAGTCAGCAGGCGCAGCACTTCGTGATAGGTCAACGTGCGGGCCCCATGCTCGCGCCCTGAGGCTACATTAGCGTGAGCCGCGGCAAAGGAGTCCACCGCGGCATCGGGGACGCGCAAACAGCGCGAAATTTTTGGGTTTAGCAGCGGCTCCTCGGTTAGCATTTGGGTGTTGGAAATCTCCACGACAGGAATTGCTGCATTATGGCAGCCAGCAATGAGGGAGTCAGCGTATCCCGGATCATCCCAAGGGGTAACCACAAAGAATCCACCGCTATCTTCGATGCAGGCGGGCATGATTCTCCGCAGGATTTGGTTTTCTTGGATGCATGCTTGGGCCGCGTTTGGGTCTTTGACCGCGTAGCGCGCCCCGCTGTGGAGTAATCCATGAAAACGGCCCGTGGTTCCGTGAGTCAGGTCGCGCTTTTCCACCAGGATGGCATCGAAGCCGCGCATGGCTAAATCGCGCAGCACTCCGGTGCCGGTCGCACCTCCCCCGATGACGAGTATTTCGGTTTGAATTTTTTGCATAGTTTTTCTTTTTAACTACTTGACGAGTCCACTGAACGCCTTGCATACCAGGGCAATCGCATATAGAAAATAATTATCTCATTCACGCGATAGCGAAGGTCTTCGCGAAGCATGCCCGCCGGGGTACCCGACCGAGCGGTGTGGCCTACCCGTTCGGTCAGTCACCAATGGGTGTGCACCGCAAGGACCTAACTTCACGATCCGCGTTTGGCCAGCCCCGCACGGAGATAAAATCTCCGTGCTACCAAACAGCGCCCGATTAATCGGGCTTGGCGAGCGGTTTCGAGAACATTTAGCCCCATTCATGGGGCGTTGTTTGGTAGCTGGGGGACTTTATCCCCCAGCGGGCTCCCAGACTACGACTCGATTGCGGCCAGCTTCTTTGGCCTGGTAAAGGGCCTGGTCGGCGTGATCAATCAAGTCATCGAGATTATCCACATCTTCGTTGAGTTCGGTAAGGCCCAGGCTGATGGTGATAGGAATCTTGCCGTGGGCTGTTTGTGTCGGTGTTGATTCTACAACTTTGCGTAGTCGTTCGGCTGCGTATTTGGCAGTATATTTATTATCATGGTTTGTGTCTGTGGAGTTGATGGATGTTTCTGGCAGCATGATCAAAAATTCCTCGCCCCCGTAGCGTCCGATCATGTCTGATGCGCGTAAATTTTTTTGACACAGGATTGTAATAGCCTGGAGAACTTTATCGCCGATCAGGTGTCCGTAGGTGTCGTTGACGACTTTGAAATGGTCCAGGTCCATCATGATGAGGGACAGGGGGTGTTGATAACGACGAGAGCGTTGGAATTCGCGTTGAGCCAGATTGATGAAATGACGTCGATTGCAAATCCCGGTCAGGGAATCGGTGATGGCAAGGCGGCGGGTCTCTTCGTAGAGACGGGCGTTTTCCAAGACGACGGCCACTTGAGCTGTGAACGCTGAGGCCAGACGGGCATGATCTTGGTCGAAACGGCCCGCTTGGGTGCTGTCCAGGGCGATCATGCCAATGACACGATCCTGAATGATGAGCGGCACCCCCAGCCAGCTTTTGGTGTGGTTATGAGGTGGTTTTTTGAATATAGAGTAAGCAGCAGGGGCGTTTTCGAGAATGATGGGCTTACGCCGGCTGACGACGAGCTTATTTGGTATGTCAGTATTTATAGAGAATTGCAACCCCATGATTGTATCCGCATTTTG
>JAYELX010000307.1:0-2796 GCA_034717875.1 Chloroflexota bacterium
ACAATTATTGTTGTCAAAGAACATTTTGGAGAAGTTTTGGCTCGATTACGGAAAATTTCTCCTCAATTGAAACTCTACTCCAAAGGTATTCTAATAATTGCTGCTTGACCTTTTTACGAAGCCATCATTATTGATGGGTTCGTAAAAAGTCGGCTTGCATTAAATAATACTGTAAGTCTTTGAGAATCAATGGATTGAGCTATTAATTTCCTTGCAATTTAGAATGCGTCTTATTATATTACCTATATCTTTAATTTGTTGTATCTTTAGGTTAACCAATAAGTTACAGGTGAAGCACATGTTTAATGCCAAAGATCGACAAACAGGCTACCTTTTTGACCCATGGGAGCACCTTGGCCCCAAACGTCGTAAACTCATGGATCAATCGTGGGCCGGACTGTTCCGGACAGAAATCCTTTGCGAACTTCCTGTTGAGAAAATGGCCCCTTATTTTTCAGTTGATTTTGGACGTTCCACCAAGGAGATGTATACCGTAATGGGAGCCATAATCATCCAGCAGGCGCAGAACTTTTCCGATGAGGAAACGGTATACCAACTGGCTTTCAATGAACAGTGGCATTACGCACTTGATATTACAGGGGAGTCCGACCAGGCCAAGTATATTTGCCCAAAGACTCTCTGGAGTATGCGTAAGATATTTACAGACAATGAGCTGGATACCATTGTTTTTAATAAAATAACCGATAAGCTTGCCAAGGTGTTTTCTGTTGATACCACTAAGCAGCGCATCGATTCGATTCATATCAGGTCCAACATGCGTCATCTTGGCCGGATAGGCATCTTTACCCGGGGCATCCATAAATTTCTGGTCAATTTAAAAAGACAGCAAAATGAGCTGTTTAATACCTAAGCTGAGCGATTTTGCACTTGAAAAAGCATACCCTCGCGAGCTATACTGTTGTCTGGCAACAAGATATCATCGTTATCTTTGACAACAAACTATAACCCGGAGGGTATGTAGAAAAATGAAAATAAAAACTGGACAACGCAAGGAAAAAACGAATCGAATCACCGGTGTCGGCATCACGCCAGACCAGTTGACCTCGCGTGGAGGACTGAGTTTGTTTGGCCGGTACGTGGAGGGAATCGGAATCCGCCCGACCTTTAACCGGCTGTTTGGCTCGATGCGCAAGAACGGGAAAGGACAGCCCATTGATGCCATCATGAAACAAATGCTGTGTTTTTTTGCGGATGGAACGAGCCGGCACCTGGTGCATTTTGACCGCCTGAAAAAAGATTCGGGATACGCTGGAGCCATCGAGAGCGGCCTGGAAGAGTTGATATCCTCGCATGCGGCCAAGCGGTTTTTCCAAGCTTTTTCCTGGCCGCGGATCTGGTTGTTTCGGAGGCTGTTGCAGCAGTTGTTTCTCTGGCGGTTGCGGATAATCCGGCCTGCGGTTGTTGAACTGGGCATCGATACGATGGTGATGGACAATGATGAAGCGAAGGCGCGGCACGGAGTTGAGCCTACCTACAAAAAGAAGAAGGGATTTCAACCGCTGCAAATGACCTGGGGCAGGCTTATCATTGACGCAGTGTTCCGCGGGGGGAAGAAACACAGCAATAATGGGGATACAGTGGAGCAGATGGTACGGCATGTGGTAGGGAAAATCCGGAAAGTATACCGGGCGGATGTGCCGATCATCTTCAAGATGGACAGCGGTTTTTTCGACCAGGACTTGTTTGCGGTATTCGAACAACTGAAAGTCGGCTATGTGGTGAGCGGAAAGCTTTACGATGATATCAAGGACTCGGTGCGGGCCATGCGGCACACCTCCTGGAGAATCTACCAGAGCAAGGAGCAGGTTTGGGATTACCTGGAGTTCCGGGACCGCCGGGGGAATTGGAACAAAGCCCGCCGGGCAATCTTCTGTCGTCCCCGGCAGGAAGGCGCGCAACTGCTGTTGGAGTTCGCCCGACCGGATACCATCCTGTACACCAACTTGGGTGTGGGCGAAGAGATTGATGAGCAACTGACCGGTGCCGGGCATACGGAAAAGATGAGCGCCCACGGGGTAATCGCCCTGGCTCATGGGCGGGGCTGCGATGAACTGGTGCATCGGGGGTTCAAAGACTTCGGTCACGAGGAATTACCCTTCCATCGGTTTGCGCCGAACGCGGCCTGGTACTATCTGATGACGGTGGCGTTCTTCCTGTTCGAAAGCTTCAAAGAAGACGTCTGCGCCGGGGTGGTGCCAGTTACCTCCTATGCCACGCGGGTGCGCCGAACCATCATCGATTGCGCTGCCAAGCTGGTGCGCACGGGAGGAAAACTCATCCTCAAGGTGACGCAGGCTACATGGAACGCGCTGAAATGGGATGTGTTATGGAAGCGGAGCTCATCACCGCCCCGCTTTGCCTGACTGCTCCACCATACTGCTCCGCAGAAAAGCGTTTTTCCGAAACGCTTGAGGGTGAATTGCGCCAAATTAGCCCTCGATAGGCAATATTTCTTCTCAAAATGTCGGAGAGAAGTGCAGAACTTTAACCATTTACCCGATTCACCGCTCCTGAAGAAAACAGAACAGTTCAAACCGTGTGTCTTGCAGCTGAAAAAGAATCTTTTGTTGCAAATCGCTCAGTTTAGGTGGGAAGAAGACGCGGGGGAGAAAGCCGAAGCCGGTCGATCAAGTTCAGGAAAAGCAGTCGAAGGCAAATATAACTGACCCTGACAGCCGGATTATGAAAACCCGCAAGGGCTATGGGCAAGGATACAATGCACAAGTGGTGGTGACAGAAGAACAGATCATCATAGCCGAGGACGTGACGCAAGAA
>JAYELX010000308.1:0-2794 GCA_034717875.1 Chloroflexota bacterium
GTAGAAATAGAAGAATATGGCAATGCCAAATGCTGGTGGTTCAATCTGTTCCTGGAATTACCACACGGAATACCATCTCACGACACCTTCGGTCGCGTGTTTGCGAGGATCAATCCGAAACAGTTTAGAGCAAGCTTTATGAGTTGTGTAAAAGCCATGGCTGAATTGATCAATGATCACGTTGCTGTGGATGGCAAAATGCTTCGTCGTTCTCATGATCATACCAATAGCAAAAAGGCTTTGCATATGGTCAGCGCTTGGTCTTCAGAGAACCGAATGGTACTTGGGCAAGAGAAAGTGCGCGACAAATCTAATGAAATCATTGCAATACCAGAGCTATTAGAGCTGTTAGACATAGCAAAAAGCGTCATAACTATCGATGCGATGGGTTGTCAGACAAAAATAGCTCAAAAAATCGTTGATTCGGATGCAAATTACGTCTTGGCATTGAAAAAGAACCAAGAAAAGCTCTTTGAAATCGTTGATGTGCTCTTTAGCGATCCTGATGAGATCGAAGCTACAAATTGTGATTATTACAAAGATGTCACCAAAGGTCATGGTCGTATAGAGACCCGCGAGTGCTGGGCTACTAACGATGAAGAATATCTTGCCTATATCGAAGAGGAAATAGGACATTGGCCACGCTTACAAAGCTTGATCATGGTCAAGTCTGAGCGCCGAATCAATGGTGAAAGTTCAACGGAAACAAGATACTTCATCTCAAGCCTGCCCCCAGATGCGGAAGCCCTTCTCGGTTACATCCGCTCACACTGGGGAATTGAGAACAAACTCCATTGGGTTTTAGATATGGCTTTTCGAGAAGACGAGAGCCGTGTACGCCAGGGGCATGCGACCGAAAATTTGGCTATCATGCGGCATTTGTGCCTGAACCTACTCAAAAAAGAAGCTACTGCTCAATGCGGTATCAAGGCCAAACGCCTAAAAGCTGGCTGGAATATGAACTATCTTTTCAAGGTGCTTTCTGCCTAAATGCGATTGCCCTGCTCGTTTCCCCAGGGCAATCGCATATGGAAAGAGGAAAAAAGCAATAAGTAGCCGTAGAATTGCAAAGACATTAAGGTCTTTCAAGTTAACAACTTGTGATATCAAAATATGCATTTTTAGCATCAAAAAGCATGCTTAAAAACCAGTATTGCCGTCATTCAACGCAATACTCTGATGCAAAACCGCGACGCTTTGGCAATTTTCAGCCTAAATTAACAGCATTTTCTAAATGCAATTGCCCTGCAGCAACACTCGACCGGCGCTGAGATATTTTACAAAAAGTGTTACCTTAACCGTGAACCACCCCCATTGATTTGATGCTGAAAACACTGTAAAAGTCTAGGTAGTGGTAAATAAGTAAGTGATGTCGAAAGGTGACTGTCACCTGTGTAACTATGTCATCACTTACCATCTAACCACCTAACCACCTAACCACCACCAAAGTCTAAACTGGCTACCATCCCCTCGCTCGGTCAGGCAGCCCAGGGCTGTGCTTCGCGAAGACCATTGCTATCCCTTGAGTGATAATTTTTTTTTATATGCGATTGCTCTGTCTTTGGCAATCGTTGTATCCAATTAAGCAAGCATTGGGTTATAATGGGGTCTAAGATTTTATGATATGGCTACGGAAATTCACTCATGGATACGGTTGCTTGGATGAACCGTGTTTATGAGTATGGTATCTTTTCAATCAATGTCGTTAGTTAAGGCTCTGGTCGGTCTCTTGACCGTGCTCTCTGGCTCGGTCAGGAGACCGGCTCCAGCTAACTAAATGACATTGATTAAGGAGTTAATGCAATGTATATCGATCCCAGCACCGGCGGAATGCTTTTTCAAGTTCTAGCAGTATTATTTGGACTATTTTCGGGACTCATCTTGTTCTTTTCAAGTAAAATCAAGATGGTATATCGACGTTTTCTAAGAAGTATTCGAGAACGTAAAAATGGAGACGCAGACGAAGAAGAAATTGTTCCCGAAAATTGAAATCTATAAAAACCATGAAAACAATAATTCTTGGATTAGATGCCTTTGATCCCAAACTATTCGAAGCTATGCACGAGCGTGGAAAACTGCCGGCATTGTCGAAACTTGCCGAGCAAGGAGATTACGCGCCCTTTGCTGTTTCGAATCCCCCTCAAAGTGAGGTTTCGTGGACTAGCATTGCAACAGGCTTAAGCCCGGCCGGGCATGGAATGTTTGATTTTGTCCACAGAAACCCAGCGAGTTATAATCTCTTCGTTTCTCTGTTGCCCACCCAACAAAAAGCCTTTGGGACAGAATTTGTGCCTCCCCACAACAGCCATACGATATTCGATGAGGCTGTCGAAAAAGGGTATCCAGCGACATCATTTTGGTGGCCGTCCACATTCCCGGCGCGGATGGGTTCACCGGTCCGCAATATCCCGGGGTTAGGCACTCCTGATATTCAGGGACGCTTAGGCGTGGGGGTAGCTTTTTCCAGCGAGGTAGATGATTCTGGTGAAGAAAAAAAGATACCTGTTCATAAGCTGCACCAAAAAGGGAAAAGTAATTTTGTGGCAACCCTGCCGGGGCCGGAGAAAAAGAAATCGGGCCAAGCAGAAGCATCATGCATAGATTTTCAGCTTCAATTTTTGGATGAAGACCACGCCCGATTCAATATCGGCAAAAGCACGCTCGAACTAGAGCGCGGCAAATGGAGTCCGATCATCGAGCTTAAATTCAAAATGGGCTTCTTGGTTTCGGTAAAGGCAATCGTGCGCGTGATCCTCACCCAAGGACGCACATCGCCGAGTTTGTATTTTTTACC
>JAYELX010000309.1:0-2788 GCA_034717875.1 Chloroflexota bacterium
ATGCCCAATGCCGACATTGCCTTCCACGGGGGTTGCGTCAACCAGTTCTATTAGCCGCGCAATTTTACCGGCATCGCGCCGCACTTCGATATTTCCATTCTGCAAAACTGCCAACCCCGCGGAGTCATAACCGCGGTATTCCAAGCGTTTAAGCCCTTCCAAGATTATTGGGGTTGCATCCTGGGGGCCAATATATCCAACTATTCCACACATAGGGGTCCCTCCAAAAACTAGAGTTCAAATTTGGGTAACACGTTTCAAGAATTTTTTTCCAGCAGTCTCTATTGAAACTTGCCACGTGTCCATTTTTCGCCACTCGTCACGCCTTTGTCACCTCAGTCGCCCAAGGGATTTCAACGTTACGTTTATACGGAGGGAAAAGATGTGGGGAATGGCATCCCCAGAGGGCTTCCGCTGATCTCTCGATTTTCTCTCGACACTCGCCGAGATTAGTCCCATCTCGCGATGGTGAACCCTCATCCTCGTCAACTCGTTTAGTTGTGTAGTTGTATAGTTTTGTAGTTTGGGAGTTCGCGTCACTCAACTACCTGACTATCCAACTACTAACTATCTAACTAACCAACTACCATCTAAAGAGTCCTTGCGCTACCTTTTCCTGTAAAATGTTTCCAAGCACCTCCTTTTGCTACAAGCGCAAATTATAATCGTGCCATGAACGGTTGGCAACCTTGAGCAATTAAACGGACAAGGTGATTGCATATAAAAAAACATCGCCGTCATTCCCAAGAGATAGCGAAGGGCTTCGCGACCACAGCCCTGGTCTGTCCGACCGAGCGTATAAGCGTTAGACACCCCACCTATCATTATTTGAGCTTGAGCCATGATTCATACACACAACCACAATCAGGGGAGCCCGTGCTGGGAACGATTATATGGTATTATACAGCCTTGTTTTGGGTTTGGAGAAGCATCTCCTCGAAAACTTAACAACTAACGCGGCTCCTTCATTGTGAGATTAGAAACCGCGTTTATATCATAACCAAGAAATCAAGCTACTACTTGAAAAGGATTTGAACATGAAAATTTTAACAGATTCCGCAGCCGATTTTCCCTGGAGCGAAGCCGATTCCCTGGGAATTACTGTCGCCCCACTATTTATCCAATTCCCGGAAGGGGAAGTCGACTCGGCAGATATAGAGATAGATGATTTTTACAATCGCCTACGGGATATGGAACCGGATATTCCAACGACCGCTCAACCTTCGGCGGGGATTTTTTCCAACATCTATCGTAAATTGGCTGAAAACGGTGATGAGATTCTCTCCATCCATATCTCTTCAGGGTTTAGCGGCACCATTCAAGCAGCGCTAGCGGGAGCAAAACAAGTACCTGAAGCTGTTGTGACCACTTTCAACAGCATGACCCTCTCTGGAGGACAACGTTTTCAAGTACTGGCTGCGGCCTTAGCGGCCAAAGCAGGATGGGCTAAAGAAGCCATTTTGGAACGATTGGAACAAATCCGGGCCAACACCGAGGTGATCTACACTCTGGACACATTGAAATATCTGGCCCATGGCGGCCGCATCGGACGGGTACAGGCTCTGGCCGGAGCTTTGCTGAATATCAAACCTGTGATTCGGGTAGATCGCGCCGACGGCAAATACAGCACCGTAGATAAGGCGCGCACATTGCGTAAAACCATGCAGATGATGACCGACCATCTGGCTAAAATGTACCAGGACGATTCACCCCTGTTAGTCTCGATAGTGCACGGGCAATTTGCTGCCCAGGCTGAAGCCTTCGCTGAGATGCTCAATCAACACTTGGATATTGCTAAAATCGAGACTTTGCGAATTTCCCCCATCCTGGGCGTGCATACTGGCCCCGGTATTGTAGGAGCTACGGTTGTTCCTATGCGGCTGATGGAAGAATTTGTGTAAATTTTTCTGGGATGGTTCATAAAGTTCAACCGACGCAAATATCTTGAAAAAGTATGAACCAGCCCATGTTTTTTCCTGAAGTTAAATTCGGGGCTCAGAAGTTGAACTTTTCGACAGCTTAGGCAGCATGAACGTAAAATATCAAAAAGTTCAACTTCTCCCCTGCTTTTGTAAAATACACAAGCTAAACGAGCTTGCTCAAAATAGGAATTCTCATTACATCTTCTCTTGATGCGTACAACAAGAGCATGATATTGCACATTGGGTCGCTATAAAACATCCTGTATTTACCAACTCGCAGGTGCAATGCACTCCCTAAGTGCAATGCACCTGCTGCCGTAGGCATTACAACTTGCTTTCAAGCAAGTTCAGTTAAACCCTATTAAACAGCTCACCCCGTAACGGTTGGGCTGTTTTTTGGTTTAATATGATTGAGCCGCCACTCATAAAATAATCAAAAATTCCCGATATGAGGAAATGTCAAGACTTCGGAAGTCTCCAGTGACCTATTTCGCCAATAAATGCGTTTTCAAAGACTTCCGAAGTCTGCTTCTAGCTACAAAGCGGGAATTGCTGTAAAATAATGACAACGAATTATCAGGATTGACCGAATTCAAGCCTGATAAATTCGATTGCTTTGCATGCCTTCGGCAAATCCCGCCGATTCGTTGTCACATCGGGGTACGACAAGCAATCATACGCTTCCGGCCGGCCTGCCCGCACTTATTATCTAACCACCACGCCTACATTCAAATCACTGAGACTCGTTTTTACAGGAGAAATATAATGACATCCATAGCAATTGTTACCGATACAGATAGCAGTATTCCATTCGATATCGCCGAACAACACAATATCCAGCAGGCACCCATTAACATTCACTTTGG
>JAYELX010000310.1:0-2784 GCA_034717875.1 Chloroflexota bacterium
ATTCAAGGAGATTCTTGGTCAACCCGTGGTGCAGTGCATCTTTGAGATGCAACGCACCACTAACATTTTGAGTGATTACGATAAAACTTCATTTTGAGCAGGTTCAATTGACTGATGGTTTACATGACGCAGGTGACAGTCACTTCATTAACTAGCATTGTACATCAACCCTAAGCCGATAAGAGGCAAATTTTAGTATTTTCTCATATCGCGAAAGTGACTGTCACCTTGATCCTAACTTGCGCAGCAAATCCAAACACAAATTAACCGCCCAGAGCGGCGCCATTTGGGGAGGACCTCCATAAGTACGTTTTATTTGCTTCTCTTCTTCGGGGCTTAGCAAAACAAGGTGCATAGTTTGCTGTGTCTCACCAGGTATCAGCAATACCCCAATCCCAACCTGGGCTTGATGGTTGTCGCACATCTGGCGAACAGTCTGAGTCAACTCATCCAATGATGGGGGTTGAGACAATACCTCACCAGCGGCGAAAACATCATTGTTGCTGGCTAATCGGCGCAAGAGACGAGCGCCTAAATTAGCCTCCACGACGGCAAGTTTCCAACCGCGATTAAGTAGGGATTTTGCAGCCGCGCCCTGAAGCGTATCATCATCAACTCCGTAAATCCAGTGCCCGATTCTAGCTCGGATTTCTGCTTCGATTGTTTGGATTAAATCATCGGCCTCAGGTTCAGAATCAGCTTTGGCCGTGATGCGAACATCCACCTGCCCGGCATGAGCAGCCAGCCCAACCGTGGGATTGCTCAATCGCTCCAGGTCACCGATGCGGGTATCAAGAATCGATTCACCAACCCCCGATGTGTGCAACAGCCGCGTTTTGATGATTCCTTTAAGATTAAATCGCTGACGCAGAAAGGGCAAAACTTTCTTTTGCATCAGATATTCCATCTCGCGGGGTACACCCGGCAAGGCGATGATAACACCACCTCCGGTCACCCCTAGCGCGCGGAGAGGGATTTCCACAATAAAAGCCGGTGCGGTTCCGACCTCGTTTTCGATTGGGGTAGCTCCACTGGGGATATAAGCCTGACGCTTGTTATTTTCAGTGGGAGTATGCCCGTAACGCTGAAATCGCTCTTGAATTTGTTCCCAAAGCTCTGGCATAAATTCGGTTTCTACGTTAGCTGCCAACGCAATAGCGTCCCGCGTGGGGTCGTCAACCGTGGGGCCTAAACCACCAGTGGTGATAATTATATCGGCGCGGCTGCTGCCCTCGCGGATAATCTCGGCAATGCGTTCTTTATTATCGCCAATGGTAGACGTGCGGTATAAGTTCACCCCCTCACAGCGCAAAGTTCGGGCAATATAACGGGTGTTGGTGTCGACTGTTTCGCCGAGCAGCAACTCGGTTCCGATAGTGATGATTTCAGCAGTGGGCATATTGACTCCGTGTGCGTCAGACCACGTTATATTCGTGTATCAATCTGCCTTCTTCGAAGCGGTTCAAATCCAACATAGAAACATCCACGGTTTTTGCTTTTCCATCCAGGATAATCTCGGCCATGAGTTTGCCAGAAATCGGCCCGTGCATGAAACCGTGCCCAGAAAATCCCGACACGATAAAAAAACCATCCACAGGAGTAGAGCCATAAATTGGGTGAGCGTCGGGGGTATTTTCATATAATCCAGCCAGCCGCGAAGCTAGCCCAGCTCGCTCCAGCATGGGCATACGGTTGATTGCAGCCTCCATGTGGATTAGCTCCCAATCGGGGTCCACATTCTGGTTTAGTCCCGGCTCCTCGTTGGGATTCGACATCCCCGTCAGCAGCCCTACACCTTCCGGGTGAAAATATAACGATTGGGCAAAATCAATCACAAAGGGGAAATCAGATGGCAGGTCAGGCAGGGATGAAGTGGTCAACCATTGGCGGCGGAGGGGTGTAATTGGGATTGGGACTCCAGCCATTTGGCCGATTAATCCTGCCCAGGGACCGGTTGCATTGACTACCGTGGGAGTGGATATTTGCCCTGCAGCAGTCTCTACCCCTGTGACTTTTCCGCCTTCGACGTTGATTCCCGTTACGGGCATTTTCGAGATGGCCTTGACGCCCAATCGTTGTGCCGCGCCGATGTATCCCATCACCACGCCATTCGGATCGACAACGCCATCTTTGGCATTGTTGGTGCCCGCAATAACATCCTCAAGATTCATCATTGGTAAACGCCGCCGAATTTCATCACCGTCCAGCCATTCAGTTTCCACGCCCAAGCTGTGCTGCAAGGTCATGTTTTTACGGAAAGTTTCCAAATCATCCTCGTCCGTGAGCAGGAAAAGATAGCCGACTTTGTGATAGTCGATGATTTGCCCGATTTCATCTTCGAAGCGTTCCAGCATGGGCAGGCTGGCCAACGATAGACGGATATTGACTTCGGTGGCGAATTGATAGCGCACACCACCAGCGCAGCGTCCGGTTGCGCCCTGACCGAAGAACTCCTCCTTCTCGAGCAGGACGATGTCTTTCACGCCGCGAGCGGCCAGATGATAGGCAGTGCTTGCGCCCATCACGCCGCCGCCAATAACAATGACTTCAGCAGTTTTTGGTAACTTCATGACTCTCCTCTCGAATAATATCTACTAGCCTATCTGGTTGTGGTAAAAAGGTAAATGCTGAAAGTTTTTGCATAAGGTGACAGTCACTTATAAATTAGCCCTACACTCTGAATCGTATCGCTTAACCAGCGTGTTTTCTTAACATAACGCCTTTGCAAGCGACTGTCACCTCTAGTCATTACTTACCATCTAATCACCATTGCCTATCTTACCG
>JAYELX010000311.1:0-2776 GCA_034717875.1 Chloroflexota bacterium
AAACAAGGCGATTAACAATGCGGTCACCCCAACAATGAAATCGCCAAGCAGCAGAAGTGTTCGACGTTCCCTAAGTCCCAAACGCCATAAAATAAATGCTTTTTTTTGATTAGCCATAGAAGTTGTTCACTGTTGGTAGTGGTAAAAGGGTTACAGGGTATACAGGGTATACAAGGTATACAGGGTATACAGGTGCTTTAAACCCTTTATTCAGGACTGATTATAAAATACTCGATCAGGCTGCATAAAAAAGCCGTGCCCCAGGAAAAGTGCATTACTGCAATAGCCAATGGAACACCAAACAACAATGCGGGATCACGTTTTCTGGCGGCTGATTGAATTCCAGCGATCAGTAAGGCCGATGAATAAACAAGTGCTTCCACCAACAGGGCCCAACGTGCCAGAGGCAACCAGATCGATAGCGTTCCCAAGCCCAACCAGGTCAGCACAAATGCACCCGAAAGCTGACGCCAGCGGAAAGTTTCGGGGTATCGCAGCAGCATTCGCAATTTCCAATATCCATAGCGCCAATACTGCCGGGCCAGGGAAGCCAGACTCGATCGCGCGAAATAAATGGATCGAATGGCCGGGTCCAGCCAAATGGTAAAGCCGGCTTTTCGGACGCGCACATTGAATTCATAATCTTCGTTGGAAAGCAACGTCTCGTCAAAAAGCCCAATTTGCTCGACCAGCGAACGGCGGAAGGCTCCAAAAGGAACCGTGTCCACTATCTGCGCTTTCCCACCCACTCGATAGTTGGCATCACCCACGCCGAGTGGATGTGCGGCGGCTGCGGCTATGGCACGCGCTATTCGCCCCGAATCACCGGGGCGAATCTGCCATACTCCGCCAACATTGTCACCCAAACCAGCTTCGATAGCAGCCACACAACGCTCTACATAATCCGGCTGCGGCATTGAATGAGCGTCCAAACGGATTAGTATTTCTCCTTGCGCGGCGTTGATGGCGCGGTTCAGACCGGCAGGGATAGTGTGTTTTGGGTTATCGATAACACTGACGGTCAGACGGGGATGTTCTTGCCGAAAAGCATCTATCTCTGAGCGGGTATGATCCGTGGACATTCCATCCGCGATGACGACTTCCATCTTCTCCAGCGGATAGGTTTGGGTATCCAAAGCATCCAGCAATAGGCGGATGGTGGCTTGTTCATTGTAACACGGCACAATCACAGAAACTTGAGGCATAGGGTTAAATACGGAGCAGTCGCATATATTTTCAGAAAGGTGACAGTCACTTAGAAATTAGCCCTACACTCTAAATCGGATCGCTTGACCAGCGTGTTTTCTTAACAAAACGCCTTTGTAAGTGACTGTCACCTCTAACCACCACGCAGAGATTTTTATTGACTATTCACAAACCACAGCGACCGCTTCAATCTCCACGGCGGCATCTTTGGGCAAACGGGCCACTTGCACTGCTGAACGGGCCGGGAAGTTTTCGGTAAAAAACTTGGCGTAGACGGTGTTCATTGCGCTAAAATCATCCATATCGCGCAAAAAGACGGTTGTCTTGACCACGTTTTCCAACGATGTTCCCGCAGCCTCTAATATGGCCTTCAGATTTTTCAGCGCTTGCCGAGTTTGCTCCACGATTTCATCGGAAGTAAATTCGCCCGTCAATGCGTCTATGCCCAATTGACCGGCAGTGAATACCAATTCTCCAATGCGCACACCGGCAGAGTAAGGGCCAATGGCCTGAGGAGCTTTTTTTGTTATAACGATTTCTTTTGACATAATTTACCTCATAAAGTGGTCGAAGTGGTCGAAGTGGTCGAAGTGAATAATACTATTTTCTCATCACCGAACGCCATAATTCGCGCCGCCAATTGCGGCCAGTCAAATAATCTAAACGATGGGAGAAACGTGAAGGCATCAGGTTGAATAGGCGCGGGATCGTGTCCAGCGAACAGGTGCGGTTGGTTGCCAGATAATCCAACCAATATACCGACATCGGCGGAGAAGGCAGCACATATTCCAAAATAACAGTCAAAGCCCGCAGATACGGTGGGGGGACAAAGGCCATTGAGCGCCGCGCCCCAACCTGATTCATTATCGTTTCCACGATTTGCCGAAAAGACAAAAACTCCGGGCCGCCGAGTTCGTAAATCTGATTGCGCGTATTGTCATCATCCAAAGCCCAGGCCATACAGGTTACCAAATCTTCTATCCAAAGAGGTTGTATCTGTGTCTCGCCATCGCCGGGGAGCAAGAAAACAAAAGGCAAACTATAAATCAAGCAAGCCAGCCCCGTGGTAAAGCTATCATTAGGCCCAAATACAACGGCTGTGCGCATGATCGTGAAATCGATTCCGCTGCGCCTAATATATTGCTCGGCGATTGCTTTGGCTTTGAAAACCGGATAGGCAGAAGCTCGATCTGCACCCAGATGACTGATGTAGAAAAAGCGATCCACCCCGGCGTTGGCAGCCACATTCACCACCATGCGCGTGCCGCGGACATCCGTTTCCATCAAATCTGCCTGAGGGCCGCGGCGTTCGACTCCGGCTAAGTGATAAACCGTATCCACACCCACCATAGCAGCCCGCAAGCCGCGCTCATCGTTCAAGCCAGTCACGGCAACCTCAACAGGGACGCCGCTCGGCAATCGCGGGGACTGCATAGATGGGCGAATCAGGGTGCGCACTCGCTGTCCCGCTTCTACTAAATGCCGGATCAACGCTTTTCCAATAAATCCGGTGCCGCCGGTTATGAGGATCACAATGGGCCTCTGGGGTGGTCGGAGTGGTCAAATGGTC
>JAYELX010000312.1:0-2765 GCA_034717875.1 Chloroflexota bacterium
CACTCTGAATCGTATCGCTTAACCAGCGTGTTTTCTCAACATAACGCCTTTGCAAGCGACTGTCACCTCTAGTCATCACTTACCTAACCACCACCTATCTTACCGCGAAACCGGGCTTTGACCAATGTTTTCGGTCAAAGCCCGGTTTTTGTTGATTAGACTAAGATATTTAAAGATGGTTCAGTCAGAATTTTTTTAAGCTGATGCTCTCAATCTTAGAAACGCTAAGGACAATCCAATTCAATTACAGAATTGAAATATGCTTCAAAGGGTGCTGATGTAGAACTTTCTTCACACGCCCAGTAGGAGTAGGTATAGGAACCTTTCTCCACTACAAATTCTTTTGTGGAGTTGGTGGGAACTGTCAGATAGTAGCTTTCGGGACCACTCATTGACACGTACGCGTACGCATCTGTCTTGTTTTCAATCGAGAAGCGAACAACCGTCGGCTCCTCGGTTACGCCAGATAATCGTGTCTTAGGCGCCGGCAGATCATTGGGATTATAACGAGCACATTTAGGAACAATGATCTTTCCTCTAGCGTTCAAGTCAATGGTGCCTGTCACACTTGTTCCGCCACAGACGTACATCGTGTATGCGTAGAGTGCTCTATGGACAGTGAACGTTTTTCTTTCACCTGCTCCAACTGTAAGATAATAGTATTGTCCATTCTTAGAACGAGAATAACTGACAATGCCATCTTCTTTGTTGGTATCAGCTTGATACAGGTAAATGGTCACAGCTTGATCGCTAGTGTTTACGATCTCAAACTGGGCCAACTCCATTCTTTCGAAGCCCTTTTCGATCGGGAATGGTTTCGCGGCCACAAGGGCTAATGAAGCTACTAGAAACAAGGAAATAAATATTAAACGTCTTTTATTCATGATCATACACTCCTTTTGTTGTTGAAAAGATAGATATAACTAACCAATGGCGAGATCAGCATGGTTTTGAAAATGCGAACATCGCTCCAAACTGATTTTAGTATACTAGTTTAGAGCATTTTTTCCATATTACTGAAGTACTTTTTCTGAGAAATTACCCAACACTTATGCAAGGTCTGGTGCGAAAATAGTACTTAAGTAGTAAGCGTTCACGTCCCCCAGGTTGATCGCCGAACAGTCAAGTCAAGCTATCCACTTTTGCAGATAGTGAAGGTCTTCGCGAAGCACGCTCGCTTCGCTTTGCGTACCTTTGGTATGGCGTGCATCCGCATGCGCGCCCTCGGCGAGCCCTGGGCTGCCCGACCGAACGCCTACCAATGCGCACCCCGCTCGGTCGGAGACCATCGCTATACCCTTGAGAATATTACCCCCTCTGAACGCTTATCTTAAGTTAAGGCTTATATCTCCCCATGATATCTTCTCAAAAACCAGGAAACAAACACAGATAGCGGCAAATGCCCCATCAGTGGCGGTAAGACAGCGCAAAACGAAGGGGACGCGTTCATCTTATCCCAAAAATTCAAGGGGCTTTACCAATCCACTTTTTGCCCCAATCCCATTTCTTTGGCGTTCATTAGTGCCAATTGAGCTACCATTGCATCTTGCACAGCAACTCCAACTGATTTGAAGAAAGTGATTTCTTCTTCGGAAGTGCGCCCTGGCGCGTTCCCATTGATGACATCACCTAGTTCGGTCAGATCAGTGGTGGAGAGTAGTTTCTTGTTGATCGCGGCTACGAGTTCTCCGGCCTCTTGCATGGCAGCTTCTTGCGAGTCTATGAACACAGTCGCTCGTCCCGCTGTTTCCAGAGGAACTTCGATCATGTCAAGCGTGTAAGAACCAACCCCATTGATATGCACGCCGGGTTTAAGCGCATCGTCAGGGAAAACTGGCCTTTTGGACGTGGTAGCTGTGCAAATAATGTCGGCGTCGGTGATGGCGTCTTGTGCGGAAGGTGCCGCTCGCAAGTCGGTAGGAATGGGACCCTGCCCGGCTATTTCGTCGATAAATGCTTCAACTAGTTCGCAATCCAGATCATAGACCCAAACAGTTTCGATAGAACGGGTGGTGCAGATAGCCTCCAACTGGGTGCGTCCTTGTGTCCCCGCACCAAAAATAGCGGCTGTTTTGCTATTCTGGCGAGCAAGAAGATCAGTAGCTGCTCCCGAAGCCGCGCCGGTGCGAATGGCCGTCAGCGCACCGCCTTCCAGCAGGGCTATGGGTTCGCCAGTCTCAGCTTCCAGCACCAACACCGCGGCGTGAATAAGAGGTAATCCAATAGTCGGGTTTTTAGGAAACACCGAGACGATTTTTATAGCCATAGCTTCCCCGCCTGCCGCGTCCACAAAGGCGGGCATAATCAGGCTGGTACCATCGTGAGGCGGGACGCGCAATTGGCTGCGGACTGGCATTTCAGCTTTACCCCCTGACAGGGCCGCGTAAGCACGCTTAATGGCTTCGATGCTTGCATCCATGGGCAGGGCTTTTCGAACATCACTAGCTGTTAAAATTAACATAGATTGTTCTCCTTGAAACGGTCAAATATCACATAATTGTTTTACAAAGTCCTGACAGGTTTTCGCTGGGGTCTTTGTGAGCTAAATCCAACTTGATAAATAATGCGTTTTTGTTCGAAAGCGTCTCGTGAAATCTATCAGGTTTGAATATACTCTTTTTACTTAGCGACACTGAATGAGTATTTGCGTATCTTTTCAATAAATTGGTAAAAAGGTGTAGGGCATACCTGCCTGCAGGTGCGGGGGGGGTTTGGGGGGGGGGGAGAAGCCGCGCCCCAAACAAACAAAGTATTTTTTTTTTTCT
>JAYELX010000313.1:0-2755 GCA_034717875.1 Chloroflexota bacterium
AATGCTTCTTATGCGAACATGTTTGAGATCAACGTTATCAACCGTTCCGCCTTTGAACGCTAGATTGTCAAACAATCCTAATGGTTCCATTTGAGCCACCAAATTCGTTTGATCTCCAGCAGTATCAATGGCGTGCTTAACTTGGCTAGGCTTAGACATTTTGGTGGCTAGCAATAAAGATAGGTCCCACAACGGTAGTAATAGTTGGACAATCTTATCGAGGAGTTTCAGGCAGAGATGAATTAAAAAGTGAAAATAAATGATTGTATGACGAAAACTCGTGCTATGACTCCGAGAATTCGTGATAGAATACAGTTATGATAAATCGTCCTTATTACCTCAAACGACTGACCGAAGCGACCCGCCGCTCACCCATCACGGCCCTTTTAGGGCCTCGCCAGTGTGGCAAAACAACCCTGGCGCGTCTGTTTTCCGAGGAACGCCAGGCAACGTTTTTTGATCTTGAATCCTTCCCTGACCAACGCAGGTTGGAAAACCCTGAACTGGTTTTGGGATCACTCGATGGATTAGTGGTTCTGGACGAGATTCAAATCATGCCTGAATTATTCCAGGTTTTGCGCGTTCTGGTAGATTGCCCAGAAAACCAGGCTCGTTTTCTCATTCTCGGCAGCGCCTCTCCAATCGTCATCAAGACGGCCTCAGAAAGCCTGGCCGGTCGAGTCGAGTTTATTGAATTAAGCGGTTTCGATCTTACGGAAATCGGGGATGAAGCTTGGGAAAGTCTCTGGATGCGGGGTGGTTTTCCACGCTCCTATCTGGCTGCAACAGAAGAAGATAGCTTGGTCTGGCGGGAAGGTTTTATACGTACTTTTCTGGAACGCGACATCCCTCAACTAGGAATCAATATCCCTGCCATCACCATGCGCCGATTTTGGACAATGCTGGCTCACTATCATGGTCAAACGTGGAATGCCTCAGAATTGGGGCGTTCAATGGGACTATCCGACAAAACTGTGCGATCTTACCTGGATATACTCAGTGGAACCTTCATGGTGCGCCAGTTGCAGCCCTGGTTTGAAAACTTGGGCAAACGGCAGGTCAAATCTCCCAAAATCTATCTGCGGGATAGCGGGGTTTTACACAGTTTGCTGGATATCCCTAACCGGCACGCCCTCTTGGGGCATCCGAAGGTTGGTGCTTCTTGGGAGGGGTACGTGATTGAACAAGTGCTGCAAATCGTCCGCCCCTCTCAGGCTTATTTTTGGGGCACCCATAGCGGCGCAGAAATTGATCTGGTATTTTCCCATCAGGGGAAGAAATACGGGGTGGAGGTCAAGTTCAGCGAGGCCCCAAAGATTACCGCATCCATGAGAAACGCCCTCTCGGATTTAGGGCTGGAGCACCTGTGGGTCATCTGCCCTGGGCCGCACGCTTATCCGGTGGATGAGCGCATCAGTGTCTGGCCGCTGAAAGAGATTACGCGATTGCCTGTTGCGTCTACCTGACCAAAGGAGAGATTATGAGCGTTTGGTTCACCGCCGACACCCATTTTGGGCACACCAATATCATTCGATATTGTGAGCGTCCTTTTTCATCTGTAGAAGAGATGGATAGCGCGCTGATTGAGAATTGGAATCAGATCGTCAATTCTGGCGATACCGTCTATCATCTGGGGGATTTTACACTTGCGGGGCAAGAAAAAGCAAACTATTACTTCTTCCGCCTCAATGGAAGGATTTCTGTTATTCCTGGTGGACACGATAAACGCTGGCTGCGGAAGGGTGATTATGTTTCGAAATCAGGCCATCCTGTCATCATCTTGCCCTCATTGCACACAATCAAGCTGTCTATGCCCAATCTTGAACAGCCTCAATTGATTGTCTTATGTCATTATTCGATGCGCGTCTGGGATCGATCCCATTACGGGAGCTGGCATTTATACGGCCATTCGCATGGGAACTTGCCGCCGCTGAAGAACAGTTTGGATGTTGGTGTGGATTGTTGTGATTATATGCCGGTATCAGTCAATACAATTTGCCAGGCAATCAGTGAGCAGAAAACATAACGCTGTCTTCTTGGCGGAAAAACAGTCTTTGGAGAGAAGGGGTATATAAAAGGTGTCTTTATCAGCATTGGAAGTATCAATTCCCATAAAATCACCGCCGCCGGTGCCCACATTCCCGTCGATATAAGCGCCGCCGTCGGCATTGATCTGGGTTTGGGGACTGGTGCTTTTCCTTTTATCCCAACCACTAGACGATGAAACACTCTAAATCATCTCATCTCACCCTTTCCACCCTCTCAGCCAAATCATCAAAAGACGGCTCGGTGTAGATCATCACCGTGTTCAAGTTTGTGTGCCCCAGCAGCGCGGCCAGGCCGCGTAAATCGTCTGGGTTGGCGTCCAAATAGCGGGTGGCGAATGTGTGACGCAGCACGTGCGGGCCAAAATCATTTATCTGGGCAATTAGTGAGTATTTGTTCAGTATCCGCAGCACCGCACTGCGATCCTTCAGCGGCCCACGCTGACCGAGCCATAAGCGGGCATCTGTGTTATCGACGCGGGGATGAAGTTCAAGGTAGGCGTCTAAGGCCTTGCGCACTTCTGACTTCAATGGAACCACACGCTGATTGCCGCGTTTGCCTTTCCGTACAGTCACCTGCCCTGAACGAGTATTGATTTCCAAATCCCCCACCTGCAAAGCCAGCAGTTCCGAAACACGCAGCCCCGTGCCAATCAACATCTCTATCATGGCAATATCACGGATATCTCCACTCTGATGAACGGCTCGCA
>JAYELX010000314.1:0-2747 GCA_034717875.1 Chloroflexota bacterium
GGCGCGCATTTGAAATAGATGTTCAGCCAATTGCAACTCTCGGAATGTCTCCAACACGGCCACGGGAACGTCGGAGGGGATGAATTGGCTGATATAGTTCAGCAAGGTGGTTTTCCCCGCAGAGAACTCTCCTGCAATCAAGACATTGCCCGATTGCGCTGCAACTATCCAGGCCAGAAAGCGTTCCACTTTGCTGTCTGATGGTATCTGGCTCACTTTTGCCCGCAAATTTGGGTCAATGATGTCTGCTAATCCACCTTGAATCTGTGCATCCCGCTGCTCGAAAGCGCCCAGGCCGCGAAGATCGGTCACAGCCTGATTGCCAAATAGGCGCACGTTGATGGCTGGAGCGTCCATCAACGGCGGCAGCATACCGGTAAAACGCTGGCCACCCGGTAAATCGACCAGCACGGCCGGGTGACGGGGCGTAAGCTGGGAGCGCGCTGACATCTCGGCCACCCTGCGGATCAATTGGTCCCAGTAAAATTCAGGAGCTAAAGGCCCCACTCTCTCCAATTCTCCCCCTTTTTCGATAGCCACCTCCGAACCGCGCACGTAGACTTCTTCGACGTCGGGATCACGCAAGAACGGCTGTAGCAGCCCAACGCCTGAAAGGGCATCGGATATGCGCCGAGCGGCATCGTCCAGCTCTGTTGGGGTAACCGAACGCAGTAATGCAGCTCGCACCTGATCATAAAAGCGGCGCTGCACGCTCGCATCCGTATCACGCCAATCGGGGATACTGACCTGATCGTGTAGTAAGTTCTCTTGGACCTGTTCTAATAGCGGAATATCAGTTTCACGTAAGCCGTATTGAGTGTTCGTCACGCTGTTAGTTCCTTTTACTAAAAAACAAAAAACCTTTCAGCAGTCTGACAATCACTGACCTACTTTTCCCCCACGGTTTTAGATTCAAGACTTTGCGCTCCAGGCTTTCGCCAGGGTAGCCTTTTTCAGGTTATCAAATATTATCTTTTTTATTCTTCTAACGTTGCCAACGTAATCCAGATTTGGTGATCTCCAGCGGTTGTTACCGCCTGTGCAGCAAGAATATCCTCCACGATCTCTGGCGGTGCAGCTAACACCAAAATTTGCAATGCTACTGCTTTTTCGCCCTGGTTGGCGTCCGCGGTGGCATCCGCAGTGCCGTCTTGCGAAAGCACATCGACAACGGGCACTGTGGCAACCAGGTCGATGTAGGTGTTTTTTCTTTTGGGCGTTACCACGTCATCAGCGTCTAATTCCTGGTCATCTTTGGCTATCTGGTCATCTTCCAAAACACTGAGCAGATAAACGTTGACCCACTCACCAATCTCTATCTTTCCGCCCACGGCATATTCGGGCGATACCGGCAGTGAGACAACTTCCAACGATGGGGCCGCAAGGCGAAACTCTTCAGCGGGCTGAACCAGTTGCGACGGGATCGGTAATCCTGCTGCAAGTATGGATGTTGTGACGTTTCCCATTAGCGTTTGAGCAGATACGGCAAAATCCACCTGCTCCTCGATGAGCGCACGCGGGAACTCGCGTGTCTCCAATAAATCCTCGCTGATGATTGTGTAGGGAGCAATATCTTCTTTTGGCACTGGCAATTGGACTGTAACCACACTTTCGAGGTAACTCGTGCGCCCGTACCAGGCCCCTGCAACGCCAATTCCAACAGCAATCAAGCCTAAAAATACTTGTATCAGTCGCTTCATTCTTTTTCCCTCTCATCTTTATGTTGCTTGCGTTTCTTTTGTTTTTGCCACCCTGGATACAGCAGGTTCAAAACCGGGTCGGCCAGAGAAACTGACAGGCTTTGAGCCGCTTTTTGATCATATTTCAGGATGACGTCCGTCTGGCCTTCGAGGGGCAGCTTTTCTCCCCATGTGCGCACCATGTTGAGTACCAGGTGAATGCGGGGTTTTGTATCCATGGCTGCCACAGCATCGCCCAGTTCCCCCAGCATGACATCGGTTTGGGCGATAGCGTCAGTGCGGGGAGCTGCAACCACTAGAATGTCTGTTGCTCGTACAATCAGGTGCGGCCATAGCGGGTTGCCTGGGAATGTGTCGAAGAGGGATAATGTATGCTGTTCGATGATGCTGTCCAGCACGTCCGTGGTGCGGTCGATGTCCGATGCCAACGCCAATGCCTCTCGATTATCTGTTGGATAGACATCGACATTGTGCCACTGGCCGGGGTGGGTGTCCTGGGTCACTACCGCATACAAAGATGGACGTTCGTCACCCCCCAGGCGAGCGTTGATGGAACTGCCCCCCATCCCCGCTTCTATCAGTGCCGTTCCCAACCCTGCCGCCTGGGAGAATCGCCGCGTCACGGCCAGTGAGAGCGTGGTTTTGCCAACTCCGCCGCAATAGTTGGCGATCAAAACGACGCGCGGGGTCATGTAGCGAATGGCCGCAGCTGAACGAGAGCCAGCGCGTAAAAGCGATTCCTCGAGAATGTGCTCATCTGCGTGTATAAATCGGTCGGACGTCACTACGGGGATGCCGTCTTCTTCAGCGGCATCCAATGCGGCTCGAAGCGCGGCCCGGGGCAAATCGTCTACCTCTACCAGGGCTTCTGGGTCTACGATCATCAATCGGGGAGATGCTTGTATCGCTTTCAATACTCCCATCGTGCTGAAAGCCTCCCGCACTGTAAATGTGTCTGCAGGAATGCTTTCGATGACTTTGGCCTCCCGCGTTGCGACCAGGATCAGTGGAACAGCAGTTTTTCGACTAAATAGGTTCATTTTGTGG
>JAYELX010000315.1:0-14019 GCA_034717875.1 Chloroflexota bacterium
CGAAAGTCGGCCTGGGCAACGAATTCGCGCAGATATTTGGGGTCAGCGGTGGTGAAGCTTTCGAAGATAGCCTGGTTGGGGTCGCCGACGCGCACCCAATTGTTGCTGGGGGCGGCTAACGTTTTCAGTATTTCTTGTTGCAAAAGGCTGCTGTCTTGGGCTTCATCTTCCAGAATATAGGGCCACTGACCGCGCAGCCGCGCCAGTAAATCGTCGTCGCCGCGCAGAGCCTGAAGCGAAAGGCGGATCAGGTCGTCGAAATCTACGCTGCCGCGGTAGGCCAGGGCGCGTTGATAGTCGCGGTACATGGCCGCGCCCATTTCGGCCAGCGGTAGCGGGATTGGCAATTGATCGAGTTTAGTGCGAAGCTCTTCGGGGGTGAGTTGCTTGTCTTTGGCGGTGCGGATGAAGCTCATGGTGATGGATTGAATTAGCTGGGGAAGTTTGTCGCGGCGGATCCAGTCGCGGCGGTTTTCGTCAAGCTCAGCGTCGAGATAATCATCGAGGGCGGAGGGGTTTTGCTGCAGCCAGGAGTTGGCGATGTCGTTGCGGATGGCATTGGCTTCGCGTTCGTCGATGACTTGGAAATTGGAATCAAGCCCGACCAGTTCGGGTCGCTCGCGCACGATGTCGTGGGCCAGACCGTGCAAGGTGCGAACCCGGTACGGGGGAATCAAGGGCCGGTAGGCTTGCTCTTGGAGAAAGCCATTGATGCGGGCCGAGAAATTATCAACCGCTGAGTTTGTCAATGTGACGATTAGAATTTCTTGCTCGTCGAGGAGAACTTCATCAGCGATGAGTTTCGCGGCCAGAGCAGAGAGAATCCAGGTTTTACCGCTGCCCGGCACGGCGGAGATTCCCATCGTGCCGTGAGTGTAGGCGAGAATTTTTTCTTGGGCGGGACGTGGTTTAAAGTCAGTCATTGACTCTCCTCAATACACGATCAACCGCTCTCAGCAACAAGCCTTTGTGTTCGTACCCTTGTGCGCCCATTTTGCTCAAACCGAGAAAAATCCCGCTTCGGCAGCGACGGATTAGACCCAGTGTCATGCGGTAAAGTGCCTCTTGGCTGGTTTCGTATTCGTCGTTGTCAGTCCAGGGGCGGTCAATGTCCCAATTGCGGCTGAGCACGTAGGGGTGGGTGAGCGGTTGGCGGACGCGCTCGTACCAGCCGCGCGAGCCAACATCGAGCCAGAATTGGTATTCGACTGCGCGGTTGCGCATCAGAAAAGTGTAAGCTGGGGATAGGAAGACGGCGTCTTCGGGTTGGTTTTGCCAGCTAAATATGTATTGCGCCGCGATAACGCCACTTTCCACCATTTGCAGATATTCCGCGCCCAGGGGCGTTTCATCGGCTGCCAATCGCTCTCCGGTCGCCCGGCGGAATTTATGCACGGACTCGATCAGGTTGGCGGTCACTTCGGCATTATCGTAGCCCGAGTGAAAGCCGAAGCCAGGTTGGGAGAGGATTTCGCCGAAGATGCGGCTGAGGAAGTGATCGAGTTCGTCCGGCGGGGATTGCGCGTAGTCACTCAGCCATTGGCGCAATTCTTCGTAGCGTCCGCCCAGCTTGTAGGTGATGCGCGCTTGCATATCCGGCTTGATTTTATCGAAGGAGGATAGCGTTCCGCTGCGTTCCCGGTAGACGATTCCGCTCAAGAGTTGGGCGCGCATTAGGTCCATTTCGGTGATTGCTTGTATGAAGGTGTAGGCAAGATCGAATTGTGACGGCGTGATTCCCCATTGGGGGTGGGCCAGGGCGGTCAGGGTTAACAGGGTTTGGGTGGCTGGTTCGTCCCGCAGGGAGCGCGATGGTCGGTGGGAGTAGGCCGGGATTTGGCGCGCTTCTAAGCGTTCAGTCAGAGAGAAGCGCAGAGCGTCGCTCAGGTAGGGGGCCAGCACGACGATTTCGCCGGCAGGGACTTCTTCTTCGTCTATCAGGGTCTCGATTTGATTGCTGACCCAATCGAGCATTTGGGGGTAGTAGCGGGGGCTGGATTCCGGAATGTGGATTGCAGGCAGCGGGTTGGGGAGGTCTTCGGAATCGCTGGGACGCTGCATGCTCTCGGCGATGTGGATTTCGAGGGCGGCAACGGCATCGCTGGTTACGAATGATGCGCTGAAAAGAATGTGCTCATCGCAGAGTTGTTTCAGGGCGCGAGTTGTTCGGGGGTCGGCACCCATAAATCGGCGGTAGCCTGCCTCGAGGTCGAAAATGAGCATCGCAGAGTCAAAAGTGGGCAGCCAATCCTCGAGTAAGTCAAATGTGACCGGTACGTCCTCCTCCAAGTTGTCCACAATCAGATGATGATAACGTCGCTTCAAGTATTTCTGGCAGAGGGTCTCAGATTTAATCTTATGCTTAGGACAGAGATATTGGTTGAAAATTTCTAATTGAAGAGAGAAATCCAGCAGGTTGTTTTCGAGACAGTAATCGCGGAAGATGTTGGCACAGTTTTGGGCGTCTTCGTAGACGTGGCTTTGCCCCGGGTCCCCAGCCCATGCGCCTTTGAGCCGGGCGCCGATTTGGGTGTGCGCAAAACCGACCACGGCGGCTTTGTTGAGGTTGTCGAGAATTTGGCTGTAGAGCCGGTTTCGCTCGATGGTGACGCCTTCGAAATATCCTTCCTGCAGCAAGGGGCGGATCAGGCGAGCCATGTAGTATTGAGCCGTTTCGAGTGTCAGGAAAGTGGGGGGGGAGTTGGGGCGCGCAAAGCCAGCTTTCTCAGCGACCAGGGGCCAGAAGAGTTCAACCATGCGTTTGGCCAGACCGCCGATGGTGAGCACTGTGACGATTCCGCCAACGGGCACGCCGGGGCTGCGTAAGGCGTCGTAGTAGCGGGCGGCCAGAGTGCGCTGCGGCACCAGCAGCAGGATTTTGTTCCCCGGGATACCGGCTTCCAACAGGAATAGCAATCGCTCCACGCCGACGGTGGTTTTGCCGCTCCCCGCAGGACCTTCGATAAAGGTTTTGGCATTAAGGGGAGCTTCGATGGCAGCGAGTTGTTTTGGAGTGAGATTATCGAGTGATTGCAGCATATCTATATTAAACCATGAAAAGTGATAGATTTGTGGAATGCCATCGAATGAATTTGGCGGCTGGTACGGGAAAAGTGTTTGCCGTATCCAAAATATAACAACGAATTAGTGGGATTTATCGAATTTTCTGGCTTGAATTCGTTCAATTCTTGAAATTCGTTGTCATATTTGTGTGGCCTCCCAATCGATTTGCGCTGCACGCCTTCGGCGAAATCGATGCTGACTTGCACAATCCACGTAGGTGGATTTTGTAGACCAGCCTCGAATTTATTCGATTGGCCGAGCGGTGGAGGGGCAACACGTATACGTTCGGTCAGGAGACCTTCACTATCTTCGAGTGGAGCCCTGATCCCCTGATCCCTGATACCCTGACACCTGACATCCTGATACCCTGACACCTGACATCCTGATACCCTGACACCTGACATCCTGATACCCTGACACCTGACATCCTGACACCCTGACACCCAGACACCCAGCCGCGTTCCAATCCTTAAAACATTTTGCCACCGCTTGACATTGATTCCATTTTTATATACACTATCCCTACCGACCGGTCGGTAGGGAGCCAGAATATATGACACGCGAAAACATACTTGACGCAGCTGCTAAAATCTTTGGGCAAAAAGGTTATCACGGAACATCAATGCAGGATATTGCTGATGCTGTGGGGTTGAAAAAGGCCAGTCTCTATTATCATATCTCCAGCAAACAAGAGATTCTTCTGGCCTTGCTGGATCAGGCTTTGGATTTATTGATCGAGCAGATTCAAGCAGCCACGAATCATGATTCAGCCCCGCCAGAGAAGCTCCAACGAGCCATGCGCACTTACTTGCAAATTCTGGCCGACAATAGCGAACTGGCCGCGGTACTATTAATAGAACACCGCTCTCTCTCCCCAGAACTGCACAGCCGCCATATTCCCCGCCGCGATCGCTTCGAAAGATTGTGGCGGGATTTGATTCAGGAAGGTGTAGATACCGGCGCCTTCCACTGTGTCGATACAGCTCAGGCAACCCGAGCGTTGCTCGGTCTAATGAACTGGACCATCACCTGGTATCATCCCGAAGGGGTTTTATCTCCCACAGAAATTTCCGATCAATTCGCTGGGATCATGCTCAACGGCTTGCTCACACGCAACGGTGAAACATGAAGCTGGGCTTCGGCGTGCACAAACCCACCACAAACCTGAGCGTACAGCTCTTTGAGAGCGCTGGTGGGGCGCGCATTGTTCAACTGCCATTGGAAGCCTTCCCCGATTTCTGGGGTTATGCCTATTTAGTACTGATCGACGATTACCGCGTGTTGATTGATACTGGCTCTGGCTTTGGGGAAAGTAACCAACATCTAGAAGCTGGTCTGGCATCCGCTGGGGAGCAACTTGGGGAGCCGGTGAGCTTGGGCAGTTTGACCCACATTTTGATCACTCACGGACATATCGATCATTTTGGGGGGCTGTCTTATGTCAGCGAAAAGAGTCCCGCCCTGATCGGAATTCATGAATTGGATCGGCTTAATTTGACCCACACCGAGGAACGGCTCTCGCTGGTTGCCCGTCGGTTGAAGGTTTTTCTGGCAGAAGCCGGAATCGAATCACAACGTCGCAGCGAGTTAGTTCAACTCTACAAACTCATAAAATTAAACTATCAGCCAGTTTCTGTCGATTTCAGCTACGAGGCCGAACAAATGCGCTTGGGGCCATTCCAGATGCTGCACGTACCCGGCCACTGCGCTGGGCATGTCGTCATCCGACTGCACGATGTGCTTTTCAGCGGCGATCACATCCTCTCCGAGATTAGCCCTCACCAGTCCCCGGAACAACTGGCCTTGCATACGGGGTTGAGCCATTACCTGCAATCATTGCAAACTCTCCAGGTGTGGGCTAAAGATATTCGGCTGACATTGGCAGGGCACAATACTCCCATCACGAAGCTGAACACCCGCATAGAGCAAATCTGTCAGGTTCACAAACAACGCTTGAGCCATATATCAGACATTTTCTCAGAACCCCGCACTATCGCCGAGGTCTCTCAGATCTTATTTGGAGAAGTCTACGGCTATAATGTATTACTCGCTTTGGAGGAAACCGGTGCGCACGTAGAATATTTGAGTCAGCGCGGAAAGCTGAGCGTTGTAAATATCAAAGCATTAGAATCAAGTAACGGTGCAGTCCCAATCCGTTACCAAACGTTAAACGCTGAAAGATAAACGTTATAACGACCAAATAGGAGGTATCTATGTATTCTTTTCAACCGTCTGAAGAACAAAAAATGCTAGTCGACGCCGTCCAGCGGTATGCCGTCAATGATATGCGCGTGGCTGCCCGCGATGCCGACGAGGAGACCCAACTTCCCCCTGAGTTGATCGAAAAGGGTTGGGAGCTGGGCTACCTTCAAGCCTCGACTCCGGAGGATTATTTTGGCTTTGGTGAGCGCTCGGCGGTCACAGGTGTGCTTGCCGCCGAAGAATTTGCCTATGGCGATCTCTCCGCTGCGCTGGCCGTATTGGCACCGGGATTGTTCGTCACGCCGATTTTATTGGTCGGCAGCGAAGAGCAGAAGAAAGAACTCATTCCGCCGGTGATCGAAATGGAGTGGAAGCCTTATACCGCCGCTCTAATGGAGCCAAAGTTCGATTTTGACTCTAATGATCTCGATACAATTGCCGAAGCCGATGGGGATTCCTACGTGTTGACGGGGGAGAAAGTTTATGTGCCATTTGCCGATCAGGCCGAGATGATGATCGTCTACGCCAAATTGAATGGGCAGACGCAAGGATTTATCGTTCCCAAAGATGCCGATGGCCTGAAAGTTGGAGAGCGGCAAAAACTGCTGGGACTCAACGCCCTGCCCCTCTTCCCCCTCGAGCTCGATGGGGTGTGCGTGCCCAAAGAGGATCGGCTCGGTGGGGCCGAAGGACATGACTTTGCTCCCATCATTGATTCGTCCCGAGTGGCACTGGCTGCCATGGCTGTGGGTCTTTCCAAAGCCGCTTTCGAATATGCTGTAGACTACGCTAAAGATCGTGAGGTTTTTGGAGTAAAGGTAGCCCAAAAACAAGCCATCGCCTTTATGATTGCTGAGATGGGCACCGATATCGAGGCTATTCGTATGCTGGTCTGGGAGGCAGCTTGGATGCTGGATGAGGGCAAAGAAGAAGCCAGCAAGCAGGCCTATCTAGCCATTAATGGTGCAGCAGACATGGCTATGATGGTTACAGATCGGGCTGTGCAGATACTTGGCGGGCATGGCTACATCCGCGAGCATCCCGTCGAAATGTGGATGCGCAACGGACGCGGATTTGCGATATTCAACGGATTGGCGTTGGTTTAGTTGATTAGTTGAGTAGTTATATGGTTGATTAGTTGGGTAGTTTGTTTAGCGATCATTGATAAATGAAAACTGCAAAACTGCAAAACTACAAAGCTACAAAGCTACAAAACTACAAAACTACAAAACTACAAAACTGCAAAACTACAAAACTACAAAACTATAAAACTAATAAACTACATAACAAAAACCAAAACTAGGAGAAATAAAATGATTGATTTCGAAACCCCCAAACCTATAAAACAAATCAAGAACGTTGTGGAAACTGTAGCTGTTAACATGATGCGGCCTGTTTCCCGTTATTTCGATGAAAACGAACACGAGATTCCCTGGGACTATATTAATTTCATGCACACCGCTGTCAAGGCTATGGGTGGGACATCATTAGCGCCCGACGAAAAGCCTGACAAGAAAAAAGACGAAAAGAAAGTAAAACATCCTCCAATTGGATACCAACGTTTAGCCCAGATGGTCGAGCTGCTTTCCTGGGGTGATGCCGGAATGTATTTGTGCATTCCGGGCGGGATGCTTGGCTCTGCTGCTGTGGCATCGTCCGGCACCCCCGAACAGAAAAAACGCTTCCTCACCCGCTTCATGGGCGATAAACCTGTCTTCGATGCCATGGCAATGACCGAGTCTCAGGCTGGCTCGGATACATCGGCGATTCGTTCCACGGCAGTGCTGGATGAGGAGACTAACGAGTGGGTGCTCAACGGTGAGAAAATTTTCGTTACCGCAGGGCATAAAGCCTTGATCGAATCGGATGGTTTCGTTGTCGTTTGGGCCACCATTGACCCCGAGGCCGGCCGCTCTGGAATGCGCTCATTTGTCGTCGAGGCGGGAGCACCGGGCTGCAAGGTCACAAAAATGGAACACAAACTGGGTATCCGCGCCAGCGATACGGTTTCCATTGTGCTGCAGGATTGCCGCATTCCATACGAAAATATTCTCGGCAGTCCTAAGATAGAGAAGACAACTAAAGGCTTCAAGGGAGCCATGGCTACATTCGACGCTACCCGCCCGATTATCGGTGCGCAAGCACTCGGCATCGCTCGCGCTGCACTGGAGCTGGTTGAGGAAAAACTTGAAGAAAATGGCGTCGAAATCCGCTACGGTCTTCCCCGACAAAAATTAACCAACATAGAACGTGAAGTCATAGATATGGAAACCATGCTGCGTTCGGCTTGGCTGTTGGTCACAAAAGCACTGTGGATGGCTGACAACAAAATTCACAATCCAAAAGAAGCCTCCATGTCGAAAGTCAAGGCTGGAGATGTTGTTGTCAAGATCACGCAGAAAGCTGTAGCGTTGCTGGGCCCACTTGGTTACAGTCGAGAGATGCTGCTCGAAAAGTGGTTCCGTGACGCCAAGATTACCGATCTTTACGAGGGCACAGGCCAAATCAACCGTTTGGTTGTGGCCAGACATATTTTGGGATACCGCGGCAGTCAATTGAGGTAAAATTAATCATGATAATCCCTTTCTGACAAGTTAGATGATAAAATTGTAATTGCTCAAAAGCTTGTTGGTTTACAAAAAATAGTTCGCTTGGCCTCTAGTCCGAATGGGCTTCGTAATATTAGCACGGTCGGTTTCGCGTAGCACCCTATCAGGGCACCGCCGTGCGGGCGTGTTCTTACGAACCTGGCAGAATCAACAATTGTTTCATAAAATTAATATGATTTGTGGTTAATCACTCCCGCACGGGCGTTAACGCACCGTGCTAAATCTGCGAAGCCCGTTCGGGCTAGCACTTTGCGTGCATTGGAGCTTTCGTGCTAATTTGTTGAACGAGCACACGAAATCCTAAAGGGCCGCCCGCTCAAGCGGGCTAAATAGCACCACTAACATTTTGAGCAACTTGCTAAAATTATTGTTGTCTAATTTGCCACTACTTTGAAAATGGAGCTATCATGAAATCACTTCGACTAAGAATTTGGATCGTTGCGTTTCTGATGCTGGTGCTGATGGGGGCGTCAGGATGTAGTTTTAACTTGGACGTAGAAGATATTTTATCCAAATTTATTACTGCTACCATAACGCCAACGCCTGGGTCTCCACCCCCGCCTACGCCGACCAAGACCATGGTTACATTTACTACGTTCACACCCAGCCCAACTATGGGTAAGCAGACGCTGGCAGCCATACAACCAACAGCGATACCAACTATGCACCCAAGTTGGACTCCTCAACCATCGCGGACAGCACGCCCCACCTGGACAACATCCCCAACATGGACACTTTCCCCAACAATTCCTCCATCGCCTACTTCCCCGGTGGTTCCGCTGATCAACGAATACTTTAGCGACCCCGAGGCCCCATGGTTGAATTCATCCGGCGACAATTGGAGTATGGAAATCCAGGATGGTTGGTACGTGATGTCTATCACCGATCGCAATGTCGAAATCGGCAGCAGCCGTACCTGGTTGGTGATGGACGAAGTGCGCATCGAAGCAGATGTGATGCTGAAAGAGGGCGATGGATATTATGGCTTTTCGTGCCGCGAAACTGAGAGTAATTACTATACTTTATTCATTACTCCAGATGGAAACTATGGTTTCGGACTCACGAGAAACAATAAGGTTAGCATCCTCTCGAGTGGATACTCGTCAGCTATCTGGCAAGGCAGCGGGAGGATCAATCATATCCGCGCGGATTGCCGAGGCAACGCCTTGACGCTCTATGTGAATAATCAATTTGTGGCTCGAGAAGAAGTCGAGGGTATTGGCCCAGGGTTTGCAGGTATGATGATCGGAACACGAGAAGACCAGGTGCCGGATAATATCTTGGTGCGTTTCGATAATCTGCGTGTTTGGGGACTCTCAAGTTGGGAATTGGATGCGGTGGAGAAAACAGAAGAGGCGGATGATTAATATCTCGTCAAGAATGATCTGATATGTGGTGGTGATTATATAGTAAGTGATGTATACAGGTGACAGTCACCTACAAAGGTGTCTTGTTGCAGAAAACACGCTGGCTAGAGAGATGATTCAGGGTGTAGATTGATTTTATAGGTGACTGTCACCTCAAGCAAAGATTTGCTGTGACCGGCCTCACGACCACCGCTGTGACCGGTCTCACGACCGAGTCACGTACGCACGATAGCACAGTCAGGCACTCCCGCCGAAGGCGTGCATAGCAAGAGTATGCTTCGCGAAGACCGGCTACAGATAACTAAACGACACTGACAGTCACCTCACGCAAAGATTTTCAACACTTGCTTTTTTCCACTACCTGATATGTTCGTACTTAATGTTTATCACTTTAGGAGATAATAACTATGACCTACAAAATAAATCACGCTGTGGTTGTCGGTGCTGGAACCATGGGAGCGGCTATTGCCGCTCATCTGGCAAATGCCGGCATTGCGGTGACCTTATTAGATATTGTTCCACGAAATCTGACCGACAAAGAAAAAGCCAAAGGGCTGACTCTGGATGATACGGTCGTGCGCAATCGTATCGTAAATGCTGGTTTGCAGCGAGCGTTGAAATCAAGACCAGCCAGTTTTTATAGCAAGGAATTGGCCGATTTGGTGACCACCGGTAACCTGGAAGATGACTTCGATGCTATTGTCGAGACCGATTGGGTCATCGAAGTAATCATCGAGAATCTACACATCAAACAGGATTTGATGGCCCGCATCGATAAAGTTCGCCCTGATGATTGCATCGTCAGCACCAACACGTCGGGCATCCCGGTTAGCTCCATTGCCGAGGGCCTCTCAGAGGGATTCCGGCAGCACTTTTTGGGCACACACTTTTTCAATCCACCCAGATATCTCAAGTTGCTGGAAATCATCCCCATAGCGGAAACCCTCCCTGAGGTAGTCAAATTTATCAGCCATTTTGGCGAGTATTGCCTCGGAAAGGGAATCGTTCCCTGTAAAGACACACCTAACTTCATCGCTAATCGGTTGGGATTCGGCAGCGGTGCTTTTGCGCTGGATTATATTCTCGAAAATGGCTACACTGTCAAAGAGGTGGATACTATCACCGGCCCAGCCATAGGCCACCCCAAGACGGCCACTTTTCGCCTGATCGATCTGGTGGGCGTGGATGTCTGGGAACACGTTGGCACCAACCTGGCCCAAGCTATCCCTCACGATGAGCACGCTTTGCGCTATCTTAATTCGGAACCTGCTAATGATCTTATTCACACCATGGTAGAGAAGGGCTGGTTGGGAAACAAATCCAAACAGGGCTTCTACAAGATGGTCAAGAAAGAATTTTGGTCGCTGAACTTGGAGACGCTGGAATACGAATTGGAGGAAAAGCCCAAGTTTGAGTCTATCGGAGAAGCGAAAGGCAAAGAGACGCTGGCTGAAAAGCTGGAAGTGCTGCTCGCCGCTGAAGACCGGGCTGGGGAGTTGGTGCAGGCGATGATGTATCAGGAATTGGCTTATGCCTCCGAACGCATTCCTGAAATCGCCGACACGCCCAAACCTATCGATGATGCCATGCGCTGGGGTTTTGGTCGTAAGGCGGGCCCATTCGAAGTTTGGGACATGCTCGGTGTGACCAAGGTTGCTGAAGCCATGAAAAAAGCCGGTTTCCCGCCCGCAGATTGGGTCGCGGCGATGGTGGATAATGGCTTCGATAAATTTTATCAATATGACGGGAATCAAAAGGTTGGAGCGTATAATCCAACCAAGCAGGCTTACGAAACCATAGAACGTTCATCTGCCGCGATCTTGCTTAAAGAGCAAAAGGACGCTGGCAAAATTGTTAGCCGAAATCCCGGAGCGACCCTTGTTGACTTGGGTGATGGCGTAGCCTGTGTAGAATTCCAAACCAAGATGAATGCCATCGATGACGACATTATGGGCATGATGAATGAAGCCATGGACCGGGCAGAAGCCGGGGAGTTCAACGGCATCATCATCGGCAATGAAGCAGAACGAGCTTTCAGCGCTGGAGCGAATCTTTTCGGCGTGGTCATGGCGGCACAAAATGGTATGTGGGATCAATTGGAGAATATGGTCAAGGTGCTTCAAGATACCAACATGCGCATGCGTTATTTTCCCAAGCCGGTTATTGTCGCTCCCCACGGTTTGACTCTAGGTGGGGGCGGAGAGATCACCATGCACGGGAATCGCGTTGTGGCCGCCGCTGAGTTGTACATCGGTCAAGTGGAGATTGGCGCCGGTGTGATTCCCGCTGGGGGGGGCACGAAAGAGTTGCTGCGTCGGATTGTCAACCCAGCCATGCGAGTCAAAGATGTGGCCGTACTTCCATTCATGCAAAAGGTTTTCGAGATAATTGGACAAGCCAAAGTCGCCACCAGCGCGGTGGAAGCGCGTCAATATGGTTTTCTCGGCTCGAGTGATCGCATTGTGCTGAACCGCGACCATCTGCTGGCCGAGGCAAAGAAAGAAGTTCTGCACATGCTGGATACGGGCCATCGCCCACCTGCCCCTGAGAAGATTTACGCTGCTGGGCGAGATACATTGGCCGCGCTGCGTGCCGGGGTTCAGATGTTCGAAGATGGTGGTTATATCACCGAATATGAGGCTTATATCGGCGAGAAGATGATTTATGTGATGACCGGTGGCGAACTAAGCGCGCCCGCATGGGTTGATGAACAATATATCCTCGACTTGGAGCGTGAGGCTTTCCTCTCCCTATGTGGCGAGGAAAAAACCCAAGAGCGTATTTGGGCTTTGCTGCGAACCGGAAAAGTGAAGAGGAATTGACGAGTAAGGAGAAAAAACATGATCAAATTAGACCCCAAACATACCCCTGTCATTGTTGCAGCAGCACGCACACCCATTGGCAAAGCCAAGCGCGGAAGCTTGGTTAACGTACGCCCTGAAGAGATGGCCACAGCGGTAATCCGCGAATTATTGAAAAGAGCTGAACCACTCAAACCCGAGGATCTTGATGATTTGATACTTGGTTGTGCATTTCCCGAAGGAGAACAGGGTATGAACATGGCCCGGCTGATCGGCTTCCGGGCGGGATTGCCAGTCTCTGTTCCTGCGGAGACGGTCAACCGCTTTTGTTCTTCAGGTTTGCAAAGTATCGCCCACGCTGCCTTCGCCATTATGGCTGGGCAAAGCGAAGTTGCTATTGCTGGAGGTGTCGAATCAATGAGTATGGTTCCCATGACCGGCGTTAAGTTCGCCCCCTCGCCTTATTTGGCTGCCAATTATCCCGAAGCGTTTACCAACATGGGACTAACCGCAGAAAACGTGGCTGAACAATACGACGTAAGCCGCCAAGTGCAGGACGAGTTTGCCCTGCGCAGCAACCAACGCGCTGTTGACGCGGTCGAATCTGGCCGCTTTGACCCCGAGTTGGTCCCCCTGGAGGTAGAAATAATCGAACCCGGCGAAAATGGTACCCAAAAGAAGCGCAGCTTCACTTTCGAACGCGACGAAGGCCCTCGCGCCAACACCAGCATAGAAGCACTTGCCAGACTGAGTCCGGCCTTCAAACAGGGCGGCACAGTTACAGCGGGGAATTCGTCTCAGATGTCCGATGGAGCCGCGGGCGTGGTTATTATGTCCCGGGCTAAGGCTGATGCTTTGGGGTTGAAACCCATCGCCCGCTTTATTGCCTTCGCAGCTGCGGGTGTGCCACCCGAAATCATGGGGATAGGTCCCACAAAAGCCGTCCCCAAAGTGCTGGAGATAACCGGCATGTCTTTGGATGACTTTGGGCTGATCGAGCTTAATGAGGCCTTCGCATCCCAATCCGTGGCCGTTATCCGCGAATTAGGTCTGGATGAGGAAATCACCAATGTCAACGGTGGCGCGATAGCCCTCGGTCACCCGTTGGGCTGCACTGGCGCAAAGCTGACCACCCAACTGCTCTATGAGATGCAGCGCCGCGATGTGGAACTTGGTTTAGTTACCATGTGCATCGGCGGCGGTATGGGCGCAGCCGGGATTTTCGAGAATTTGGCGTAGTGATTGTATCGTCTCAAAAAATGGGGAAGAAGTTGAACTTTTCGGTTATTCTTGCCAGTTTTACCTGAACTTTGTAAAGGTTCAACTTCTGGCGGTTGTAAAGAAGTAAGTGACTGTCACCTGTGTAATCAAGTCACCATTTCTATCTAATCACTTCCCCCAACTTCTTTACCCCGAAATATTGAGCAGATACTAATAATTTAAAAAAAGCAAACACAAAAACAGGAGAATCTAATGGCAGAATATACTGTAAAAGAACTAATTTTCAATCACGAAAAAGCCTTCCGTGCGGATAAAGCCGCGGGGCTGGAAGCCGTGATCCAATATCACCTCACCGGTGATGAGGGCGGCGATTATATTATCAACATCAAAGATGATGCCTGCACCGTCGAAGAAGGCGCCACCGATGACCCCACCATGACATTAACTGCCGACGGTAGATACTTCGGCGACGTCTTGCTGGGCAAGGAAGATGGCATGAAGGGGTTTATGCAGGGTAAGCTCAAACTAGCCGGTGACCTAAACCTGGCAATGAAGCTGACCAGTTTCTTCAAGATGGGGTGACATCAGGTAGCGGGGTGTCAGGTATGGGGGGACGCGGAGCGTCTTTGCATGCGTTCCACCGCGGGAGCGGTGGAACGAGTAGTAGTGGGGAGCTGGGTGGCGGGGGGGGTAGGGGAGTGGGGGAAGTGGGGGAGCGGGGGAGCCGGGGGTGTGGGGGTGTGGGGGTGTGGGGAG
>JAYELX010000316.1:0-2741 GCA_034717875.1 Chloroflexota bacterium
CGAACAAAGCAACGAATACCATCAACAATAAAAATGATTTGCGTAACATTTTACTTCTCCTTTATTGACATTAAGTTTTAATTGATATTGATTTTCGTACTTCTAACTGTTGTTGTCTATAGATATTTATTTTTTATATTCTCACCTCCTTTTTAGTCCCAGCTCATCCAACTCCACCGGCCTGCCCTCGTCGAAAGAGAGCGTCGCGGCTACGCCAATGGCAGTGGCTTTTCGGCCATCATCGCCGCTAACGGCAGGATACTTATCGGTTTCCAAACAAGCAACAAAATCTTTGATCTCGGCGGCGTAGGCTTCAGCAAATCGCTGCATGAAATAAGGCACTGTGTCATGGGTCACACCAGAGCGGGTTTTTACCAATAAGGGTGTTTGTTGTTCTTTGCAAATATAGAGGCTGCCTTCGGAACCCATCACCTCTGTGCGAACATCGTAGCCATAAACTGCATTACGGCTGACATCCACCGCACCGACAGCCCCGTTCTCGAACTTCAAGCTGATAACGGCATTGTCAATATCATTAACATCTTTTAATTCAGGGAAAACCAGGCAACCACCTTCACTGAAAACGCGCTTGACTTCAGTGCCCATCAACCAACGGGCAAGGTCAAAGTCGTGGATGCCCATATCCATGATCAACCCACCGCTGTTCACACGTTGAGCAAATTCCAGGCTGGTTCGTTTGGGATCGCGTCCCACAGATTTGAACATCACCGGCGTCCCAATCACACCCGCATCGATTTTCTGTTTTGCGGCAAGATAAGCGGGATCGTAACGGCGCATAAAACCAACTTGTAATTTGATCCGCGCAGCTTTTACCGCAGTCACGGCATTATCACAGCCCTTCAGAGTCAAGGCCAGCGGTTTCTCGGAAAAGATGTGTTTACCCGCATTGGCAGCATCGATAATAACCTTATCATGGGTGTTGGTGGGGGTAGCAATCACCACAGCGTCAATATCTTCCTGGGAGAGCAATTCAGCATAATCGTTATAATGTCTCTGAGCGCCATACCGGGACGCGACGCGTTTCGCAGTTTCGTGGTCGGCATCGGCAACAGCGACAAAGTCGGCTTCTGGGATGCTAAAAGCCAAATGATGGGCAAACACTTCACCCATGCGCCCAGATCCGATCAGCCCAATACGAATTGTCATTGTGAGCTCCTATGAAACAATTGAAAAAATTCTGCTGCACTGCAATACTCACACGGATGGTGGTAAAAAAGTAAGTGATAAAAGTTTTGGCATGAGGTGACAGTCACCTTCGAAAGTGTCTTGTTACAGAAAACACGCTGGTTAGCGAGATGATTCAGAGTGTAGACCGATTTTATAGGTGACTGTCACCTGTGTTCATCTTGTTTGATGGTGGTGCCGTGGTCTCTCGAACAATAAGCTCACCACGTAACATTAACGTTTGCCCTTTAGCCGAATTCATATCCGACTGGGATTGCAAGAATTTGTACATCATTTGCGCGGCTTCATAGCCAAGTTGATACTTAGGTTGCTCGAACGTGGTCAGGGTGGGATATGTATAAGCAGAAAAGGGAACGTCATCGAACCCGACCACTGAGAAATCTATTGGAACACATTTGCCTGCCTCACGCAAAGCTTTTATCGCCCCTATAGCCATCATATCGTTGAAACACATAATGGCTGTAGGAGGATCAACCAGGTCAACACAGTATTTTGCCCCAATTTCCCCCCCATCCGGTTTGCCATTGGGGCATTGAAAGATATATTCATCCGGGATTGGGAGGCTGACAGCATTCATCTCTTGCATTAAACCGTTCAGCCTGCCCTGAGTTGTGCTTTCGGCGCGTGCATTTCCCAAATAGGCTATTTTCTTATGGCCTAATTCAATCAAATACTTCGTAATCTGAACACTGCCATAGAAATCATCATGATAGACTAGCCAGCGATAGTCACTTTCCTCATGGTTTCCGATGGCTATAATTGGGAATCCATAATGTTCGAGCTGGGATCGATGCTCATCGCAAAACTGGGTTGTGCATACAATAATGCCATCCACACGCCGCTCTCGCATGGCTTGAACGATGATTTTCTCGCGACTAGAGTCCCGGTTCGAGGCTGCAACAAAAAGACTATACCCAGCCTCTTGGAGCACGTCTTCGATCCCTTGTAAAATTTCACTGAAGAAGGGATCATCAATACGATTGACGATGACGCCCAAAGCGTTAGATCGGCTGGTTTTCAGCCCCCTGGCCACTGCGCTGGGAACGTATCCAATATCCGAAGCGATTTTTTTAATTCGATCAGTAGTTTCTTTGGAGATGCCCGAGTGTCCGCTTAAAGCGCGCGACACTGTTGAATGCGAAACCCCTGCTATTTTGGCAATATCTTTGATGGTAATCATCATTTATGCTCCGTATGCACACGTGTGCGTACGGAGATTATTACATGATTCTTTATTGGTGTCAAGATAGATACGCTCTATTGCCAGGGCAATCGCATATGTATTTTATCTGGATTCATCTCCAATTAAGGATGTCATCGCTTCGCTCGCTTTGCGTGCACAGCATGCGCACATCCGTCCGTGTTGCGTGCATCCGCATTGCGAGCGGAACTTCGCCACGCTCTGCGGGCCTACCCCGTAGGGGTACTCTTCGAGCACGGCCAGGCGCGCCTCCGGCGGGAGCGTGGCATGCGGTGCACCCCCATTTGGGGCTCTCTTGTTAGCACAAAATGAGACGTTTTATAGTCATTCAGCA
>JAYELX010000317.1:0-2735 GCA_034717875.1 Chloroflexota bacterium
TAAAAATACCGTTTTCGATAACTTTCTCCTATGGCGAACACCTCAACACCCCTTAAAACCATGGGGGGTGTTCGCCGTTTTGCCCTTTTTAGGGTCATTTCTGCCCCTTTTCGAAGCCTTCAACCCCATACGTGTTAAGCTAAGGGATATTTATTAAAATCAGGATTGTTAAAGTAACAATTATGGCATACAATAGGCTAAATTACCCTCGAATAGATAAAAGGAAAAGCCTATGCCAAAAGAAAACAAACCCAATGACGGGAAAGTAAAGCAAGAAATTGATGCATTTGTCGACCAAGTCGCTCGATTCTTCAATGAACAAATTGTTGAAGAAAAAGCTCGCATAACCAAGTTTGTGCAGCGCAAGTCGAAAATCACCGGGCAGTTATTCTTGACCGTCTTCACATTTGGCATGAGTATGTATGGTACGCCAACTTTGGCACAATTATCTGGATTGTTGAATACCATTTTGCCTGAGCTAGACCTTAGTCGTGAAGCCGTCCAGCAGCGGATCAATGAGTATGCGGTCGACTTTTTTGAGGAAATGCTCTCTCTTGCTATTGAATTAGAAGTACCCTCAGATATAGAATTGCCAGTAATCGAGTCTTTTGAGAGGATATTGATATTTGATAGCACTTCTTTCCAACTTCCTGACACATTGGCTCCTTACTTCAGAGGGTCAGGAGGAGATGCATCGAAATCTGCCATTAAGATTTTATTCGGTTATGATTTTAAGTCTGCCAAATATTTTTATGTAATACTCAATGGAACAGACCCTGATCATTTGATCAATAATGGAATCATCGATGAAATAGGCCCCAAAGACCTAGTTCTTGTTGATTTAGGATACTTCGGTGGTACAGCTTTTGCAATAATCCAAAGCAAAGGTGCTTTTATATTGAGCCGTTTGAAGTCAAATGTCAAAATATATCAAAAAAATGAAGAAACTGGCGATTTAGAAGAATTTGATTTGGTAGAGTTTGTAAAAAACATAGACAAATCTCAAACTGAGGTTGAAGTCGAAGTTTATTTAAAAGCAAAGGATGATGAAGCGATCAAGTTAAGATTGATTATTGAACAAGTGCCTGAAAAAGTAAAATCACAACGTTTGCGGAAACTCAACAAAAAAAACAACAAGAAAGGCCGTCAAACCAAGAAGATAACTAAAATATTACAGGGTTTCAATTTGCATATTACTAATGCGCCTTCTGAAGCGATACCAAAGAGAGTTGTGCGTCAGTTTTATGCTATTCGTTGGCAAATTGAACTCATTTTCAAATCCTGGAAGAGTAATTTCCAATTGGACAAAATTACAGGTAGAAGACCAGAACGGATCAAATGTATGATCTACGCTAAACTACTGTTCATCTTTATTACTACAAAGATAATCAGATTGGCTTGTATTTATACCTGGAACAACTCCAAACGGGAAGTTAGCGAATTTCAAGCTGCGAAACACTTTAAAATAGTAGGATATGATTGGATGAAGTCAATTAATAATAACCCACAGGAGATTAAAGCTACTTTGCTAAATGCCTTCTACTTCATTACAAAACGTTGCCTGAAAAGTAAAAGCAATACGAGAATCTACCCTATTGAAGCACTTTCTACAATTGAAGCCCAGGCTTAGCTTAACACGTATGGCCATAGAGCCACATTGCGGTGTAGAGAGGCAGCATCTCGGTCAGTGGGGATGCGTACATTGCTGCCCAGATAGGCGCAGTAACAGAGCGTGGGCCCAGCTTCAAGAAATCCAAACTGGCTTTGACTGCCGCATCCAGAGCTTTTCCGCTTGGGGGAGCGGATAAAGAATAATGACTGAGATTGTTCTGTCCAAGGTCTACTCGCACTTTGTCATCGCTGCCGCTGGCCGTTATCCGCCCCGATGCAGTCAGGTAGCTGCGTTCCCCGTCGATCTCTGACCAGCCAGTGTAGGTATAGACACGCTCTTGTTCCATCTCGTCCAGAGAGACTTCTTGAATGGCACGGGCAAGAAGGTAATACTTGCCTCGAGAAACATACATGATTGGACGCGCCCCCCAATACTTGTTGATCCACTTCATGCTGGAAAACTCTTCTGCAGGAACGTCAACACTGCGTAGGGAAGTGCCAGCAGCCAGGCGGCCAGTGAGTGTGTACTGTACTTCTGGTATGTTCATGCCGTCATCGATGGTCAATTCGGTTGTGATCCGGGCGGTGAAGTTACCCAAAGACTCACCCAGGAATGAAAGCGTGCCATCTTTCACATCGGAGAGAATGGGGGTGCGGCCGTTATCTGATTGTTGATCGACACCTGACATCAAACGGCGTAATTCTTTACGGGTCATGCCCAAGGCCCGAGAAGTTCGTTTTTTGTAGCGGGGGGCAAGTTCATCTGGTATTTTCTCCAACAAGAACACAACTTCAGCGGTGAGGTCCTGCAGCTCGTGAGGCGTAGCATTCTTGATCCGGTCTAAGCGCTCTTCGATCACCGGAGTGGCTTCTTCGAGCTTATCGATGATCAACCTGGGATCCGGATTGTCTTGGTAGAGTTCGTTGGCATCCTTATATTCCTGAAATGGCTTCACCAGCATGGCCAATGGCCCAATCGTTGCGGCCATGTTTCGTTGTTGTCGTTGGCCTTGCTTATCCCCGTCCATGGCCAGATACACGACCGGCCGCTGCCTGAGCAGCTTCAGATCACGATCAGAGATGTAGCCCAATCCGCACAAGGCCCAGGCGGAAAAGCCCAATTG
>JAYELX010000318.1:0-2735 GCA_034717875.1 Chloroflexota bacterium
GCCATTTGTATCCATCTTCTGTCTCGACTAACGCTCCACCTGTGATGATCACGTGCAAATGGGGATGTTTTTGCATCGTCTGCCCCCAGGTGTGCAGCACCATGCTGAAGCCCAGATCGCCCCCAAGATATTTTTGGCCATATTCTTTGAGCACATCAACCCTCGATATGAGATTATCCTTTCGCTTATTTAGCCATTACGATACGCCATTTTTTTGTTATTCAACAAGAGCGTATCCAGATTACCGAAAAAACAATCAGCCGCCATCCAATTGTACACCAATATTTTCCCCCGTTATTCGGCCTAAAACTACTCATTTTTTGCAAGATAAGCCCAAATGATGGCATACAATGCTACTTGTGTGTCATCTTTTTATGTCATTCTTTCCCCCCTCTCGCAAGCGTAAATCCAGAGCCGTGAAACGATGGGCGACCTTGTTGTTTCGCACCGCGATGGCAATGGAGCGCCGATTTCCCATCAACACGCACAGACGCTGCGCCCGCGTGATGGCCGTATAAAGCAGATTGCGCTGCAGCATGATGTAGTGCTGCGTCACCACGGGCATGACAATGACGGGGAACTCGGAGCCTTGCGCTTTGTGCACCGAGACGGCATAGGCCAGAACCAATTCGTTGGCTTCGCTCCAATCGTAGTCGAGCGTGCGGCCATCAAAGTTGATCCCCAGAGTCTGCTCCACAGCATCAAGCGTCTCGACCACGCCAATATCGCCGTTGAAGACATCTTTATCGTAATTATTTCTCATCTGCATGACCCTGTCACCTGGACGGAAGGTCTGGCCATAGAGTGCTTTTTCCGGCTTATTCGCTTGAGAGGGGTTGAGCCTGACCTGCAGCCGCTCGTTCAGCGCAGTGACCCCCGCATTGCCGCGGTACATGGGTGCTAAGACCTGAATCTCGGTGAGGGCATCCATCCCAATCCAGAATATCAGTAGGGAGGCGACTACGAAGAATGCTAACTTAGATAATAGGCAATCCGATTGCGTTTGCCCAGGATGTTTATGTCAATCGAAAAGGCACCCACCTGGGGTAAATTGGAAAATCGATCTGGAGACCCTCACTATCACAGGATGGTGGATTCGGCAGCCTTATCTTAATTACATTGGGTATTCACTCATCACGTTTCACTTCACTACCTCTCAGCCTTTATACGCTCCAGGAGTTCATCCCATAGCGTATTGACGCCTTTTTCTTCGGCCCAGCGCCGGATGTAGCCATAATCCAATTCATCCCCCATCGTGAGGACGATGGCCGTAATATCGCTCAGGTGTTTAGTCTGCTGGCTCAGGCTGTAATACCACAACTTATACACAATCAGGTCTTCAGGAGTATGCAAGTAGACTTCCCCCAGCTCAGGTCCAAGATCAACCAGCTTACGGCGGCGGAAGGCTTCTTCTCGCAGGGCATCTCCCTCCCGTAACATGTAGATATCGGCCTTATAACCGCTGTGCATGTGAATAGGATTGAGGGGAATATCAGCCCGGTCGTCCAGCAGGTGATTCAGGATGATGTCTGCGGGTACGAGCATATCTCTGGCTGCCAGTTCTTCGGATAGTTGATTTACCGCTTTGATGGGCACCTTAATGACAATGTCCAAATCTCGGGTGGCGCGCGGCTCGCCCCAGGCCCAAGCTGCCACAGCGCCCCCAATCATGTAGGGAATGTCAGTAGCCTCCAGAGCTGCGAGCACCAGCTTGATAAAATCGCGATATGCTAACATTTCTTCAGTCACGAATAACCTCGCGTTGATTTCTGCGGTAAGCAACTACTTGGTGAGCCAGATGCGTTATGGAAAATCCTTGTTGAACACGCGCCCGTGGCTGAAGTTGGCAGGTGATAGCAATTTGACTGGCATTCACCTCGGCGGCAGCACCTTCGATAATGCGCTGCAGTGCCAGGCTGATGTTGCCTTTGCCGCGCAAATAATACCCCGGCCGGTCTTTGCTACGACTATAAGCCAGTTCATACCCAGCAGCCCGAAAAGCTCTCTTGACCACGCGCATATCCCGATAAAAGGTATCTTCCCAGGCAGATTCGCCAAAGCAGCCTTTTCGCAGAACGGACTCCACACGGGCAATCAGGCCAGTCCGCGTCAGGCAGCGTTCGCTCCATAGAATTTCGAGTAGCTGTTTTCGCCGTGCCGTGACTGTATCGCGCTCGGCGGCATCTTGTAATAGGACTTGCTGCATTTCAATGGGTAGATTTTCCATACTTTGATTGTATGCGAGCAAACCAGACATGTCAATCAGGTTTCGTTGAGGGTTTTTATAGATTTGCCGTAGCAGCACTGGGATACCCCGTTCACCTACTCCCCCAAATCCTCAGCGATGGCGCAGAACTGCTCCAGCGCCGATTCTAGGTCAGCGATGATCTCGGTGGCCAGCACGTCCGGCTCAGGCAGGTTGGCCGTCTCTTCCAAAGACTCATCCCGCACCCAGAAGATGTCGAGATTGGCTTTGTCGCGGGCCATCAGCTCTTTATAATTGTAAGCTCGCCAGCGACCGTCGGGGGCATCTTCTGACCAGGTCGGTGTGCGTTCGCGGCGATTTTCGGGATGGTAGCATTCGACGAACTCATCTAAATCGGCGCGGGTGAGAGGATCTCGCTTGAGGGTGAAGTGTTTGTTGGTGCGCAGATCGTAGATCCACAGCTTTTTAGTCCAGGGTTTTTCGCGGGCTGGTTTACGATCGAAGAAAAGCACGTTGGCCTTGACCCCCT
>JAYELX010000319.1:0-2722 GCA_034717875.1 Chloroflexota bacterium
TCAGTAGCTTCATCAAATAACCAGGCTAGTTCTTTGCGATCGACGTGATGTCGAAAGTACCAACCTTCCCTCTTTTTACTCCATCTAGCATCCATATTTCCCAAACGATCACGAACATCTTTGTCAGGCTTCGAAGGGAAATAGACCCAGGTCCAATCACGGTCGTGCTCAATGCGAACCGTGCCATTGTTGATAGCATCAAGATCATCAGCATGCTTTTCTCGAACACGCTTCTCCAAAGCCCGTACAACGGCTGCATCAATGGTCTTGGCCACTCTAGCAGCTTGCTCATCTCCATCGTGGGCGTGAGAACATTTTTCAATGTAGGCAAGACCATGATCGACAATCTTGCCATCTATTTCGATATGCCACCCGTGGCCTGGAGTGGCCTGGATAGGCGGCCAATCATCCGGGTAATGCTCTACAGTGTATTCATCTACTCGCACACCCACGATCACATTGTCCCGATCTGGGTGTGTGGCGACGCCCTGCCAAGATGGTGCACGGTAAGCCCCAATCTGGCCGATGTTTCCAGCGTCATAGCCATAAATCGTCCAACCCAAGTACTGAAGCGCAGCACCGATGTTGGCCACACCGCGTTTTTTTGTAGCCCAATACATAACTACCTCCTTGTTAATAAAGCTAACAAAAAGCACTCAGACGCAAGCATCGCTACCTGCGCCTGAGTGCATATTCTCGTTTGACTCGCCCTCATTGCTTCTTACGTATATTCGGCCTCACAGCTTCCGGCTTAGGAGAATTATGAAAAGAGCCGAAATCGTATCCACAAGAACAAAGGACGTGGTTGTTTACGATTGTCAGAATGCGATTATCAAAATTGGAGCATCCGTCACAGTGATAGTAATCAGGCAAATTGTCGGGCGTGGCTAATCCTACTTCTAAAGCGTAGGATAGATTCCATTTTAATAACTGTTTCTCGATGTAAGCAACGTATTTGTCATGATCAATATTCGTGTTTCTGAAAAACTGATCATGCAGATACGGGAGTTCATAAGCCGGAATCGCCCAGTTGCAGTCTTTCTCGTACCAGTAGCACCCACCCTGGTGTATAGCCGCATATCGGGCCGGTTCGCTCAGGTGCTTGTTACCATATTCTTCTCGGACATAGATACCTCCGTGCCCAGGTGTGGACACAGATCCTATGTTAGCCGAGAATTCTGTATGATAATCAACTTGACCCCAAGGTGAAAACAACATTTCATACCTCCTCTTCGAAAACAACTACAAGGCCAGGCCCAACATACACATGGCCAACGAGCTGCTCTCCATTGACTTTTACCTTTACTTTATGGGCATCATCATCGAATCGGGCGGGAATGCTTTGTCCCTCCAGCGACTCGACTGAGTATCCTGTATCCGTAACCACTAAATAGAGCACCATTTTTTTATATTTCTCCTTTAGAAAACATAACGCTCTAAGTAAAGCCGCATCCTAGTGTGGCTCATGGTGCGTGTACCACACACCCACTTGTCATCGTCCGCCGGTTTGCAAATAACAGGTTTATCAGCATCGGAACCGATCCGAAACGGCTCGTGGCTCTCGAACTTCTCTTGTTGCGTTTTCTCAGCGACATCGTCTTCAGGACTATCGCCGTTATCATTCTTGTCTTCGTCATCGTCCGCTGCAAACAAGGGCAGATCAGAGTATCCAGATGTCGATGCCACGCAGTAAACCCTGGGTGAACGGGACGATTTTGACGAGCTTCGTCCCCCACCCCGGCCCGTCAGGCCTGCGCAAACAGGCCCCATGCCGCGGGCGATACTCACAGGGTTCGAAAGCGGCCGCCCGCATTTGGAGCATCTGGGTTTGTTGTCAGCCATCTCGAACTCCCTTCCCCTTGCATAGCGGGCAATGTCGAGCATTGATCCCATTGCATTCAGGGCAGCGAGTATCCTCGCCTAGATCAATGAACAGATACCAATTCTCGGTAGTGATGATGTCATCATCCTCGACTAAGCCAATAAGCTCAGACCAGTTTTCGACTGTGATCTTAATGCCGTCACCTGGGTCACTATTTACAGAACATTCAAGTTTGAGTGGGTACGGGCGCGCCTCAACGTGATCTCGAATGAAAGTGTTGATTCCTTCGTCGGTTTTTAGTGCTGTTGTCGTGGGCATAGTGCATTCTCCTTTGTGTTATTGTTTTGGTTTCGGGAAACTAATGACGGGCCACATTGAGATATGTCCCGTCAATTATTGAGATAAGAAGATTGTTTTGTTAGTCCTTCTTTTCTTTCATCGGCATAATCACCTGGATATAATCTTCATCATTGACCGGGCGGATGACTGCGGCAGATGACGCATCGTTCATACCCAAAATCGTCTTGCTGTCATCGATGGCCTTTAAAGCATCTTCCAGGTAACGAACGTTGAAGGCTATATAAGCCTCTTCTACATTCAAATCTGCATCGAAGGTGGCTTCTGAGCGTCCCTTTTCCTTTGACATGCCCGTAATTGTCACGTTATCCCCTAGCAATCTGAGCCTTGCTATCATGTCTCCATCACGAGCAAACACACGCGCCTGGCGGCAGGCGTTGAGCATGTCCCCCGTGTGGACGCTGCACATAACTTTCAGCTCTTCAGGGATAACCTTCTCGTAGTCGGGAAATTCTCCATTGAGCGTCAGCGTTGTCAATTCCACATTGCCGCCCCGAAACACCACGGCACTATCCCCCACAAAGGAAATCTGGACCGTTTCAT
>JAYELX010000320.1:0-13881 GCA_034717875.1 Chloroflexota bacterium
ATTCTTGATTGTTATGATTATATTTCAAAACCTGACTGCTATCTTGTTTCTTGCCGAATGAACAATTATGTAATTGCAGTAATTCCCGATATGAGGAAATGTCAAGACTTCGGAAGTCTCCAGTGACCTATTTCGCCAATAAATGCGTTTTCAAAGACTTCCGAAGTCTGCTTCTAGCTACAAAGCGGGAATTGCTGATGGAATTGCTCCACTGAAAAAACCAGATTTTTTGAGATGATATGTTGCTGTGATAAAAATTGCCGTAAGTTTCGTATCATCTCGAAATCTTGGGGATGTGTAGGGCGGTTTTCCCCAACCGCCGCACCCGCTAAGTTTCTATATAATTCGCGTTCTATTGAAATGAGAGGTTATAGATTATGGCTACAGAATTACATCCCGATCTAAAGCGCGTCATTTTGAATAACGAACAAATCCATGATCGAGTGAAGGCTTTAGCCCAAGAAATATCGCACGATTATGCCGATGCGGAGCGCGTTTGCCTAATTGGTATCCTCAAAGGGGCTTTCATTTTTCTGGCTGATCTAGCCCGTGAATTAAAAATCCCTCGCGTTGTCGATTTTATGTCGGTTTCCAGTTATGGTAATTCAGCAACGTCTTCGGGCGCTGTGCGGCTGATGCTCGACTTGCGCGATCCCATCGAGAATGAGCATGTCATCATCGTCGAAGATATTGTGGATACTGGGCGCACCATGAGCTATCTTTACCATACTTTGAAAGGGCGTAATCCGGCTTCGTTGCGCACTTGCACTCTTCTGTATAAAGAACGTGAAAGTTTGGATGTACCTATCGATTATTTGGGTTTCACAATTCCTGATGTGTGGGTGGTTGGCTATGGCTTAGATTACGCTGATACTCACCGCACGCTGCCGTTTGTGGCCGAATTAAAAACGGAAGTTTATCAATCGTAGAGAGGGTTCGAACGCACGGACGCGCCGCGCATCGCATCTTCACCGCCGAGCGGGCTCTATTTTTAGCAATTACATTTATCTTGTTATGCAGGAAAGGTCAACCATGTGGTCAAACGAAGAAACGATTTGTTTTCATCCCATAGGCTACGTCGAAAGCGAGATTGATGAGACGCTGTCCCCAGACAAGATCAAGGCGGTTGATGCGCACATTGTCATTGAACCAGACCTGGCAGATGGACTACACGGCCTGGAGGCAGGCCAGAAGCTAATGGTGGTGTTCTATTTCAATCGTTCACAGGGCTTCAAGCTGTTTCAGCACCCACGTGGTGATAGAAGCCGTCCCGTGCGAGGCGTTTTCGCGCTGCACAGCCCGCGCCGCCCCAACCCCATCGGCGTGACAATCGTCAACTTGGCAGCCATCGATGGGAATGTGCTGCGGGTCCAAAACCTGGACGCGATCAACGGTACTCCGGTTTTGGATATCAAACTTGTGTAGTCAACCGACGAATTTAACGCAGAGGCGCAGAGAAGCAGAGACGCGGAGAAAAACAATTAAAAATTCTGCCTTTGCATCTCTCCGACTCTGCGTTAAATCTTGCCGGTTTTGCTGCAGGCATGCAAAGCAAGGCGTAGCTTCGTTAGATGCTTACTTAATCTTTATGGTAGGATTCAGAAGACGTTAACCAAAAACCAAACCAGGAGATATACATTGACTGACGTAACCCATATTTGTTTTGTTTGTCTGGGCAACATTGTTCGCAGCCCATTGGCGGAGAATATGTTTCGCCACCTCGCAGAGCAAGCGGAATTGGAGCACAAATACCAGATTGATTCCGCTGGCACTTCGAGCTATCATGTCGGCGAACGCCCTGATCGGCGTATGCGGCGAGTGGCGGCCCAACATGGATTTGAATATGATGGCTATTCTCGCCAGTTCACCAGACGAGATTTCGCCAAATTCGATTTGATCGTGGCCATGGATACCAGCAATCGAGCCAGTTTGCGCAAGTTGGCCACAGGGATTGATGATAGGGCGAAAATCCACTTGATGCGCGAATTTGATCCTCGAGGCGACCCAAATTCCCCAGTGCCAGACCCCTACTATGGCGGCATCGACGGATTCGAAAATGTCTACAGCATCGTTGAGCGATCCTGCCGCGGCTTGCTGGACGCATTGGAAAAAGGCGAGCTGATACGGCCAGAATGATCTGACGCGCTGCAACCATTCACCATCTTGCCCTCAACTTGGGATTGATGAAGGTAAAGAAAATAAATGGGTAATACAGCAAGGTTGTTCAGTTCCAAAGCTGGTAAGCGGATTTATAGCGGATTAGTGGATAAATGCCGCAGTTCGCGAACTCATCCGCTTGCCGTTGCCGTAGACATGCAAAGTAAGGCATGCAAAGCAATCCGCTGCCAAACTTGAAATGCTATCATTTGTTTTTTGAGAAAATACTCGTTTCTCATTCCACGCATACAAGGCTTTTACTTGCCAGCACTTGTATTACGAGGAATGAAACCAAACTAGTCTATTACCTGATTAATTATTTAACGTTAATAAATACCAAGCTAACGCTGTGCGAAGCCGACTAAAAAACACAATTTCCAACTAAACTCGATATCAATTAGCACGCTTCAGCGTGCTTCAGCTATTAGCCCTGAAATTCATTTCGGGGCGTGCGCTCTCGTTCGCTACTACGACCCAATCCGTTTCCCTTTGCCCATGATTCCTGAATCTATCCAAACCTGGCTATTAAACCAAAACTACGGCACCATCACTTCTACTCATTCTGTCGGCGGTGGCTGCATCAGCAATGGAGCGATTCTCGAAACCGCGTCGGGCAAATCATTCTTCCTCAAAACAAATCCCAGCGCTCCAGCAGATATGTTCGCTCAGGAGGCGGTCGGTTTGGACGCCCTGCGCACGGACGATGGACCCGTTGTTCCGGAGACGTATCTTCACGGCAAAGATTTTCTTTTGATGGCGGACTTATCCCCAGCTCCGCGCCGCGGTGATTATGTGCCTGAGCTTGGACGCCGTTTGGCCGCTTTGCACAATCACACCAGCCCACAATTCGGTTTTTCGAGCGACAATTACATCGGCAGCACGCCCCAACCCAACCCGCGACTTGAAGACGGCTGCGAATTCTTCGCTGAACATCGATTGTTGTATCAAGCCCGACTGGCGCGGCAGCGTGGACTGCTCCCCAGTGCGGATGTGCGTAGAGTTGAGCATCTCGCCGCTCGATTGCCCGACCTAATTCCCGAACAGCCAGCCTCCCTCATTCACGGTGATCTCTGGAGCGGCAACATAACCACAGATTCGAGTGGTTACCCAGCCATCATTGACCCGGCTGCGCATTATGGCTGGGCTGAGGCCGAATTAGCCATGATGAACCTTTTTGGTTCCTTCCCCAGCGCATTCTATCGCGCCTACGAAACGGTGCGCCCCCTGGAACCGGGATACCGGACACGTTTCAAGTTTTATAACCTCTATCATCTCCTCAACCACCTCAACCTATTCGGGCGCAGCTATTTGCGCCGGATACAATCTATCCTGCGAACGTAGCTTTTTAACTCGGATTGGCAATCCGAGCTACAGCCCAACGATTTTCCATGAAAAAAGACAACATCCACTTCGAACATATCAAAGTAAAAGACCTTCGAGAATTCGCCGAGCGCGTTTTGGGCGCGGCGGAAAAGGGTCAATTTATCCCCATCACCATGCAGCGGGCTGTTGCGCACGCCAATAATCCCTACGCGGCCAAAGATGATATTGGGCTGCTGGTAGCAATCGACGCGCACGACGAAATTGTGGGCTACTTTGGCATCCTGCCGCTGCTGCTGCGTCGGGACGAAGAATACTTCAAAGTAAATTGGTTCACCACCTGGTCAGTCTCGCCCACCGTGCGCGGTCGCGGCGTTGGCTCACGCCTCATGAGCGAAGCCCTGAGCCTGAATCAGGATTATCTAATCGTGGGCAGCGTCCACGCCCGCCGGGTATGCCGCAAACATGGATTCTTGGAGCGCGAACCGCTGCTATATTATTGGCTGGACGCCTCCGGTATGGGACATTTGAACCCTATTGTCTGGCTGCGCCGCGCTGGCCGAAAGATGCTCCATTTTGTGCGTTTGGATAAAAAAATTAAAATTAAGATAAATTCCCCCTTTACAGATTCTCTTGACCGCTGGATTGCGCCAGTGACCAAACGTTTTTTCTACTCCCGGTTGATGGCCGCTCAGACTCAGTTGTTAGCTGGTATCCGTTTCCGGGAGGTGGAGCAGCTCCGCGGCAACCCACCCACCTATCCCCACCGTCCCGATATCGAGCTTCACCGCGGGGTGGATGCCATCAACTGGATGCTGCAACATCCCTGGATCGTCGAAACGGGCAAATCCATCAGCGAAGAAATGGAATACTATTTTAGCGATGCCCGCCCATTGTATCGTCTCATCGCCTTAGAAGTATATTCTCCCGAAGATGAGTACGTGGGTTTTGTGGTCTTCTCCGTGACGCGCAAAAAACAAAAAATCATGTTGAAAACGCTTGATTTCCGTTTTGTCAACCCCTCCGACAATCGCTACGCCCTGGCACTGGCGATTCATTATGGCAGGCGGTACCAGGCCGACACCATCGAGCTGCCGCAGGAAGTGGCTGATTATGTACGTGATAGTTTACTGGGCCGGCTGCTGCTGCACCGCAAGAAACGAATTTATCAGTGCATGCCCGCCGACGAAGACAGCCCTCTGGCGCAAGCTTGGGATGATATCAGCCTGCATTTATCCGATGGTGATATGGCCTTTTCTTAAATTACTGGCAATCGTTCACTCCACCCCCCTTCAAACCCCCCGCCACGAGGAGAAGCTAAAAAACTTTTCCCCCGCCACGGGGAGAAGCTAATAAACTCTCCCCCCGCCACGGGAGGAAGCTGAGATACTCTCCCCCCGTAGCGGGGGGAGCTGGAGGGGGGTAAATAATACCTATATGAAAAAATCCCTGCTGCGCATACTCGAATTTATCGCCCAACTCATTCCTCTTTGGCTCTATCCGTACGTGCTTCGCCGTGATTGGCTCGATTTCTTCTACCACGCCGTCTCCGACGAAGCTATGGGCCACGTGCGTAATTTGTATCCGGTTGTGCCGGTGGCACAGTTCGAAGAAACCCTGCATTATTTAAAACAAGGCCGCAAATTTATAACTTATCCGCAGATTCACGCTCACATTATCGCAGGCGCGCCGCTCCCGCCGAAGGCTGCACATATTTCTTTCGATGATGGTTTTGCCGAATGTTTCACATTGGTACGTCCGATGCTGCAAAAATTCGATCTGCCGGGTACCTTCTTTGTCGTCACTGATTGGGTTGATAATGGTGCCATGTTTCCTCGCAACAAAGCCTCATTGGCGATTCAGCGATTTAGCGAGTCGACGCGGGACGAGCAAGTCGCTATGCTCGCTGCCATGCGGCAGAATCTTGATGCAGCCTTCGACTCTGCGGACTCTTTCGTGGCTTGGCTCAAATCCTTACATGTCTCCGATGAATCTGTGATTGATGAAGTTTGCCGGACGTTGGGAATTGACATTCCAGAATTCTTGAACCAGCAGCAACCTTATCTTACCAGCGAGCAGATCCAACAAATGCACGCTGATGGTTTCACCATTGGAGCGCATACCCGCACGCACCGCAAGTTGATGAACTTGAGTGATGCTGAGATCGAAACAGAGATTATCGAGTCTTGTCGCCGTGTGCAAGAGATAACGGGTCAGGAGATTGTGCCTTTTTCATTCCCCCATTCTGCCTTTGGTGTTTCGCGCCAGTTGTTGGCCGATATTCGCGCCCGGCATCCCCACGTTGGACTGCTCTTCGATACCAAGGGAGTGCGCAAAGATGTGAACTTTATTATCAACCGTGTCTGGGCCGAGCGCTCACTCCCATCCTCACAGGATGCGGGCAAACGCAAACTACACCCGCTGCCCGAAGTGCTGCACTATGCTTACCAAGAAGCTTGGGTGGATAGCGTGATGGATGCGCTTAGAAAAATAAAACTTATTCATTTCGATGGCAAGCGATTCCTTGGCCCTTACGGGAATTAAGTCAAAAAGCATTTAAGGAGTTTTATGAACATTAGAAACTTAATTATAAAAAACCGCAGTTATCGCCGTTTCTATCAAGATTACACCATCGACCGCAATACTTTGCGCGCCTTGGTCGATTTAGCTCGACATTCGGCCTCGTCGGCCAACCTGCAGCCGCTGAAGTTTTTCCTTTCCGCTTCCCGCGAGATGAACGCGACGATTTTTTCATCCTTAGGCTGGGCCGGCTACCTGAAAGATTGGCCCGGCCCCGAGCAGGGCGAGCGGCCTTCGGCCTATATTGTTGTTTTGGGCGACAAGCGCATCCGCGCATCATTTGGCTGCGACCACGGCATCGCCGCGCAGAGCATTTTACTGGGCGCGACCGAAAAGGGTTTAGGCGGCTGCATATTCGGTTCCATCCGGCGCGAGAAATTGCAACGGGACTTTGATATCCCTGAGCATTATCAAATCCTGCTGGTGATTGCGTTGGGGAAACCCAAAGAAACGGTGGTCATCGACTCTCTGGGGGCCGATGGGGATATCAAATATTGGCGCGACGAAAATAGTGTCCACCACGTGCCCAAACGAAGTGTGGACGAATTAATCATCGCGTAGTAATCTCGCATTTCTCATTGACGCCATCCGATTGCGGGTTGCGCGACAGCGAATGTCTCCCGACCGAGTCACCCCCACTCGCTGTGACCGGTCTCTTGCCCACTCGCTGTGACCGGTCTCCTGACCGAGTCATCTCACGAAGACCGACGCACGGTCAGGAGACCGGCTTGAGCAAAAGTGGAGACAGACTTGAGCATAGTGGAGACAGACTTGAGCATAGTGGAGACATTCGCTATCCTTTGGGAATTATAGTGATGAATTTTCCAGATACGATTGCCCTGAACAATCTTGCAGGGCAATCGCATTTGAAAATCTAGCCCAAAAACAGGCGTAGGTTGCTCTAAGATTGAGGTTTCGTAGCATTTTAGGCTGCTATTTTGCACAACTTTTTATTCTTGTAGCCCATTTATGTGGCCCAAATTAGTCATTTTGGACATAACGGTCGAAAATTCAGCAAATTATGCCGTCGCTCCATACCAAAACTCAGTTTGGCCACTTTTTAGCAAATCCATATGCGATTGCCCTGTTTATGAGTCATAGCTCTCATTGTTTAGTTGTTTTCGAACAATTACTTGAATCCATGATAGAATCAAAGAGATAAAACAAGACACCATTCAATAGGACTAGTCTTTTATGACCGATCTAACCAAGCTAAAGTCTTTTCTTTATGCAGCCGAGCATTTGAATTTCACCAAGGCTGCTCAACAACTGCATGTTACTCAGCCTACAATCAGCCATCATATCAAGAGCATCGAAGATGAAATGGATGTTATTTTATTCGACCGATCTGATTATAATATTCGTATTACTGATGCAGGCAGGTTGCTGTTGCCCTGGGCGCGCAAATTAATTCGTCAGTCAATAGAAATGCAAGAGATGATGAAATCTTTGCAAGATAATATTGTTGGAGGCTTGCGAATTGCATGCAGCACAACGGCTGGGAAATATGTTTTGCCTCAACTAGCAGCGCGTTTCTCGCAGAGTCATCCGGGGGTGCGAGTAAATATCCTGCGCTGTAATCCCGATACGGTTATTCCCAACTTGCTGGATAATGAGGCCAATCTGGGCGTTGTTAGTTACGAGGCGCTTGAAAAGAATATGGAGTTACAGGAATTTTTTAACGATTATATTTCCTTGATTGTGCCCAGCGATCACCCCTTTGCTATGCGCCATCAAATCAGCCCCGAAGAGCTTATAGATGAACCTATTATCATGCGGGAACCAACCTCGGGAACTCGGCGGGTGGTTTTAGCCGAACTCGCCAAACACGATATCAGCATTGAAGATATGAATATATTCATGACAATAGGGAATGCCGAGGCGATTGTTCAAACTGTCGCGGCCGGATATGGCATTTCGTTTGCATCAACACTAGCGATAGATTGTCCGCTTCAAAGTGGAAGCGTCGCATCTATTGACGTCCAAGGGGTCAATCTGCAACGCAAAATTTATATGCTTCGAAAGCGACTTGATGATCCATACCGGCCCCAAGAAGCTTTTTGGAGCTTTGTGCATGATCCATCCAATCTGGACTTACTGCAATTGAGCAAAGCATGTGATTTGTAAATTAACGAGGTAACCGTCTAACGAAGCTTCGCCTCAAACCGACGAGAAGAATGGGACGCGGATTACGCGGATGAACACGGATTATTAAAGGTTTTATCCGTGTTATCTGCGTTTATCCGCGTCCAAAAACTTGTCTCATCTGTAAAGGATTTTGGGTGTAAGGAGCTCGGGGGGGCTGTTTACCACAACGTACACGAAGTACACAAAGGCAAGGTTAAAAATTGACACAAAACTCGGACAAAATGGACTTGATTTCTCATCTTCTTGGTGGACTTCCTGATAGGGATGCTGCGCTTGCCCTATTGGCAACAGCGTGTGTGACCTGTGTGGTTTGAAAACATAGAGGCCTGAATGCTTACTTCACGAGTATTGGTTAGAATTGATTGATCATTTGCATGGCACAGGTGACAGTCACTTCATCAAGTTGAGTTTTACGTGCTCCTATGGGAGTGTACATTATTAACTTCGTGTTTCACATTTCGGGAACGGTTCCTTTGAGGAACCACGTTCCTAAAAAGCCGCCAATGTGACGCATCTTAGTATTTTATCCGCTAGCGAAAGTAAATAACACCTTTTTCATTGCTCTGTCATACGGTGTATGCTTACGCTCTGAGCGACTTCAGATTGACGTGCCTTGCTGTGCACGCATCCGGCGACGGCAAGTCAAAATTTACCATTACCAATTCATATATAAAGCAAAAAAGGCGAGTCCCCATTATAGGGACTCGCCTTTTTTGCTTTACGATTTGTTTCCAGATCAAATGCTAGAAACTAAATGTGATCGTTGCCTCATCGATATCCATCAAGAAGGGCGGGGCCTTCATGATCTCAATACGATCATCACGGAGATCGGCTGGGTCAATCCCTTTGTTCTCCAAGGCAAGCTCGCACAGAGTAAACGTGCCGCCTTCGTCTAGAATTGTATCGAATAATTCAACCGGGTTTGGTAACCCTTTGGGGGTTCCAACTTTCTCAAGCTCTCCCTTAAGGAATGCCTGAGAACCGCCGGGAGTGATGAAGATGCTTACTTCGTTGCCAATTGCTATGCCCGATGATCCTACAATCAATGTGGGCATAAAGCTGGATGATGCCGAACCGTTGCAAACAATAGCCATTTGAGTCATGATTTTTCTCCTTAATCTAATTTGACTTGAAAAAAGTAATCTACCGAAGCCGTTGCTTCAGTATGTACATTTTGAAGCTGTTTGGCTTTTTCTTTCACAGTCCGAAAGTTAACAGCCAACTGGTGATAAAGTCAGATGAGACCATTCTCCAAAGGTCATATCCAACGCCAAACCGATCTGATATTGAAAATGTGCGTTTTTACTAATTTTCACTAAAGCATGAGTTTCTTGGCAGCCATTTCCACAGATTTGATAAGAGGATATGCGGTTGGTGGTGCTGTAAGAAGAGGATGGGTTGCGATCTGAGCGGTTAGAATGGAGTCGATTGTCATTCTATTTTGGATAGCAAGGCCAATGAGATTGATTAGCTCTCCCGTACTTGGTCCGCCTATTACCTCACCGCCGATTATAATCCCAGACTTCCGAGTTACAATCACTTTCACACTCTGTTTATGTGTTCCTGGTAGCGTTCCAGGGTGTTTGTCAATTCCTTCGAAGGTGCCTGTGATAATATCAAAACCACCTTTGTTTGCAAGTTTCTCAGTTAGACCCGCTGCACCAAAAGCGACATCTCCAATAGCGGTGCAAAACATAGAAATGTTTCCGCCAAAAGTCTTTACAGCGCAAAGGCTGTAAAGGTTCATGCCCGCAACTCTTGCTTCAGCGCATGCGGTAGAGGCGAGCATTATTCCTTTTTGCATTCCGGTAAGGAAACTCTTTTTCTCGGCGCAATCTCCTACAGCAAAGATGTCTAAATTGCCGCTAGTTCTCATATATTCATCTACTTTGATGAATCCCAGGTCGTTTATCTTAATCCCTGATTCTCTAGCAAGACGCACATTGGGCCTATAGCCCATGGACAAGACTACAGCATCAGCATCGAGTTTTTCTCCACTATTCAAGAGCACACTCGTAACCTTCTCGTCCCCTAGTATTTCTTTGACGCCATCGCCGGCTTTTATGGTTACACCTCTAGACGCCAGGATGCTCTCAGCCTTGACTGCTAACTCATCATCAAAGGCAAGGGATAATATGTGAGGTAAAATCTCAACTATAGTGACGTCTTTACCAAGTTTGTTTATCTCGTCAGCTATTTCGACGCCAATAAAACCTCCTCCAATGACAATCACCTTATTGCAATCCTTGAGCTTTGCTTTGATCTCATCTATCACTATTTTATCTTTGGGAACTGTAAACACATTTTCCTTATCCCCACCTTTAAGCCATCTGGGAACAACAGGGGTAGACCCAGTTGCTAAAACAAGTTTTTCGAATTCAATCTCTGTTCCATCAGCGGTTGTACAAACTTTATCCTCCTGGTTTATAGAAACCACTTTGTCTACTTTGAGATCTACATTATTCTTGGACAAGACTGCATCAGGGACAATATTTTGTTCACTGCTATCCAATGAACCGAAAATGTATGGAATACCACAGGGTACAAGCACCTCTTGTTCTTTTCGGACAACCAAAAAATCTTTATCCGGATAATTAGATTTACCCGTTGTTGCGGCAATAATGCCTGCAGCACTACCGCCGATTACCAACACATCTGTTTTATCTCTCATTTGTTTGTCTCCTTTATTCTTTTAATATTCTTGTACTTGAAAAAAATTAATCTATCTAAGCTATTGCTTCAGCAAGCACCTCTTGAATCTCATTAGCCTTCTCTTTTACAGCCTGGAAATACATTATCATGGGTCGGTAAAACATGTGAGTCCATTTGCCGATCCCCACTTCAGTATCCAACATGGCGATCAAGATCATGACGTGGATAACGTATATTATGTAGGTCGCCCAGGGCCATCCCGCATAGCGGAAGATATGAACCAGAATGCCGGTCAGCGTTCCTGTAAATAAAAATACGGGGAAGAGCCAGTCACTGTGGTGAGAGAATTTATGTATCTGTTCCTGTTTCCGTATGCGCCCGATCAGAGATTCACCAGAGGCATAAAGCAGCACAATGGTGGCGTAGTAGCCCAGCCAGCGCTGCGGATGCCAGAGTGGATAAATAGCATCAGTCTGGAACCACCAGAGCATGCCGACGATCAGCACCAGCATGATACCGTAGCCAGAAATCAGGAGCAGGTGCTTGAACCAACGACTATGGTCCTCTTCATCGCATTCCAGCCATCGCTTTTGGGTGAGAGTGTGAATCACCAACGTTTTCAACTCTTGTAAGTATATGCCCAGTGGAATCTTCGTCTCTTTTGGTTTCATGACGATCTGATACATATTGATTAGATTAGAGAAGAGGCGATAGCCCAAAATAGCGAAATCTATCAGGACAACTGCCCAGACCCATAGCGCGGGAGCAAACGTGTTGAGCTCTACGTGATCCGTTACTATGCCTAAGCTTTCAAATCCACGCACTCCAAAGGCACTCAGTGCGTGACCGAGTATAAGCAGCACCACCGGAACCAGTGAATAGCGCAGAATTGCATACCAGGCAGCTTTAGATGATGTGTAAAGACGCGCACCGTGGCCAGAGCGATCATATTGGGCAATAAGCCAACGCCGCATAGTCATCATGGCTTCGGCGGGATCAGCTTGGCGAGGGCAAGTTTCCGTGCATTCGCCGCAGTAATAACAAAGCCAGGGATCTGGGCTTTCCAGCAGCTTACCTTTCAAACCTAATTGCAACATGCGGATGTTATTGCGCGGAAAAGGTGTTCCGCTTGTTGTTAACGGGCATATAGCCGTGCAAGTTCCACAATTGAAACAGTCTTCTACATGGATCTCACCATATTCTTTGATTTCCTGTAAAAAATTGGGGTTAATTCGAGAACTCATTATTTTTCCTCCACCAGTTTGTACAGAACATCGACAAAGTCTTCCATGCCGTCTTCGGCAACTGTGTCATATTTTTTCATCGCTGAGATATGCCACATCACTTCGTGCGTAGGCAAATCAACTGTTTCGGCAATTTGCGGTACTGTCTTGGATTCTTCTCCAAGTGCCTTGCGGATATTCTTGCGGACCTTGTTCTGCTTTTTGAGCAACGCTTGGGTACGTTCCACGGTATCGGCGTGTTCCTCACGCAGTTGCTTGAGTACCTGTGTTTTCTCTTTACGTGATAAGTCTTCGTAGCTCATGCTTCCACCTCCATCGCTAGGGCCTCTACCATGGCCTCGAATTGTGCCACTTCCCAACCTTGTATTTCGATTGCTCCGTTGGGGCATGCGCTGACGCAATTTCCACACCCTGAACAATTGGCCGGCGTGACCACAGCTCTTTGAACTTCTTGGCTATCAACAGTGATCGTTTTCACTGCAATTGCGTCCTCATATTCACAAACCTCAACACACTTGCCAGTTCCATCACATTTCTCCAGGTCAACTTTAGCCACGAACGGTTCCAGTATTACTTGGCCTTTAGCTAAGAGTGCGGATACTTTGGCCGCGGCTGCGGAGGCGGCGTTGCAACTCTCCTGGATGTTCATTGGGCTTTGGGCCGTACCAGCCAGCACAATGCCGGGGACTGGGGTTTCTACGGGGCGTAGTTTGGGATGTACTTCCAAAAGGAAACGATCATCACCAACAGGTATTTTCATCAAGTCAACCAGATCAGCAACAGGATTAGGCATGATGCCTACGGCCAGGATTACCAAATCAACCGCCGCTTCAATTTCCAATCCATTGGTCAGGTAGTCTTTACCCCTCACCAAGACAGGATGGGTATCACCAGCAGGAGCAGCCACCACTTCGGGCCGTTCATCAACATGGAAACGCAGGAAGCGCACCATATTCTGAGAGGCTTCTTTGTAGTAGGCTTCATGTTCAAGTCCGTAAGTGCGAATATCATTGTAGAAGTCATACACATTGATTTGGGGGAATTCTTCGCACAATTCATTGACTTGATGGAGGGTAGCGGTGCAGCATACGCGCGAACAGTAGTTGTTGAGAATTCCATCGGGTTGGGGATCGTGAACCCCGGCGACGTGTCGGCTGCCAACGCAGTGGATGACAGCGATATCACGGACGGGGTGGCCATTCCAGATCAGTTCATCGGAGTTGTCTCTCAATGCCATCTGGCGGATGAATTGAGGCAGCGTAACTACTTCGGGGAGTTCTCCATAGCCATAATCGCCCTTTGGTGGTTCGTACGGGGTGAAACCTGTCGCCATGACAATCGACCCGACTTTTTGGTCAAAAAACTTTTCTTTGTTTTCGAAAATGACTTCTTCGCCATCAATCTCGATAGGTTTGCCGTTGTAATGTTCCCAATCTACGGCTGGGTCTGCGGGATAGCAGCCTTCGTAAGCGCGGTATATGACTTTGCGTTTGGTCAAGCCGTAGTTGAATTCATCGGGGATTTCTTGCGTACATGCGGCCATTGCAGCTTCGGCAATGTCGCCACTCACGCCCCGCGATTGTTGGCGTATCTGAACTTCATAGTTACCAATGTAGCCGCCATAACCTACCATTTCTGCCAGAGTGTGAATTGTAACGAGCGGATGTTTTCTGACTTTTTCAATGAGGGTGTGCAAGTCTTCGCGGGCATTATTGCCGGTAGGGAAAATGGTCTCGAGTTGAGCCATTCGCCCGCCCAAGAAGGGGGTTTTCTCTATCAA
>JAYELX010000321.1:0-2713 GCA_034717875.1 Chloroflexota bacterium
CATAGCCCAGACCTGACAGGTTTTCGGATATGTTTTCAAAATAAAACACACGCTAAAACGGTCGAAATCTCATCTCAAAAGCATCTTTGGAAACCTGTCAGGTCTTAAATTAACACCTATGGGGACAGGGGGTGGGTGAGATTTGTTACTCAATTTGGGATTTCGCAATCTGTCAATCTGCAATCAAAAATAGTCCAACATGCGGCGGGAATAGAATCCCGACCTACGAACGGAACAGCGTTTCCCCCTCCCTCTCTGTGGGCGGAGAGGGAGGGGGATAGGGGGTGGGTGAGGTCTGCTACTCAATTTGGGATTTCGGAAATCTGCAATCGAACCTGCCGATTATGGCGTTGGCGTCACTTGCGGGGCCTCACCAGTCCAGGTGAAGGCGCGTTTGAGGCTGACTGCCCCGGCCGTATCCCAAACAGGTTCCCCATTTTCATCCGTGCGGACTTGGCGGGCTGTCGTTACCCACCAACGATAGACATGCGGCTCGTTAGCCGTTGCACGGAAAGATGCGGGCACAATAAACTTGGTGTCATCAGCGTAACCTATGAGCTTGCGGCCTTGTCCCTCGGTGATGTCTTCAATGATGATATTATAAGCTTCGTTTTCGCGCAGTGAGCCTACCGCGGCCCATTGCAAAGTGACAATATCATCATCTAAAGTGAAATGAGTGCCGTCGGGTGGCAAAAGCAAGTTTGGGGCCAGATAAGGGGGCGGAACGGTGGGAGTTGATGTGGGTCCGGGGGTTGCAGCCCGCTCACACAGCGGAATAATCAAATTCAAACCCGAATATACGGTATTATTAATCATGCCATTGAACTCTTTGATCGCTTCCATCGGCACGGCATAGTTAGTAGAAATACTACTCAACGTGTCGTTTTCTTGTACTTTGTATGCAACCTTTTCACAAGCGGCAATAGTTGCTTCCAGCCCGCTTAACGTAGCTGATGGAAAAGGCGTCACCGTTGGCGTCGGGTGCGGAATCAATAATTCTTGCCCGTCGTATAAAGTGGCGCAATCAGCGGGAAGGCTGTTGGCGCTGACAATACTTCGCACCGAGATGTCGAAAGCTGCCGCAATACCTCCACAGGTATCTCCATCTTGAACCACGTAAGTGAATGGAGTCGGAGATGGCAATGGCGTAGCGGTTAGTGTTGGCGTCATCGGGGTTGGAGTTAGTGATGGTGTTGTGGTGATCGTCACTGTGGGGGTATTTGTCGCTGCTGCCTCTGTCTCAGTGCGCTGCAGGGCAAAGAAAACCATCACCGCTCCAATCGCCAAGAATATAGCTAATAACCCGACAGCAACCGGTAAGCTGAGAGTGACCTTCGGCATTTGGCTTCCACGGAGTGCTTTGCTGGTTTCATTAGATGTTTCTCCGTTAACCGTCAATTCGCTGCCGCAAACAAGACAGCGAGTCGCACCTTCGCTGAGTTGAGTGCCGCAAGTGGGGCACAATTTTGTATTAGAACCAGAATTTTCAACAGTCATAAGCAAAATTATCTTCGAGAAATTCAATGGAATACTTCCAAATAACGGCGGTGAGAACTTGCTCAAAATAGAGATGTGCATTGCATCTTCTCTTGATGGGTTGCACATCGGGCATTATAAAACAGCCTGTATTTCACTATCCCGAAGGTGCAACGCACTCTCGAAGTGCAATGCACCTACTACTTTACAGCTTGATTTTGAGCAATTACGGCGGTGATTATACCAGCCTTTTTCGAGCAGTGCGAATCGGCGACTATGCCGGTGAGTGTGCAAAAGATGTCAGTAATTTTATCCAATAATCACCCAGTGCTTGCTTTGCATCCCCCATCGGGGAAAGCAGCCGGGTTGAATTTACAAAATCCTTGCCGAAGGCACGCAAAGCGAGCGCGACCTAGAAGTAGCCCCAGCGGGGCTTTGCACTATTAGCCGGGAGGTTCAGCTCCCGGCGAGCGGCATACGAGTGACAACATTTGCGCACGCCCCTATACTTGTATGCGTGAATAATGTTGTTGCTAGTTACCCGGCACTTATTTTTTTGGACGCTGATTCACGCTGATTTACAAGATTTTTAGTTGTTTTCTTTTCCGTCTTACCTATAATCAGCGAAGATCTGCGAAAATCTGCGTCCCATTTTTAAAACTGTCGGGTAGCTAGATGTTGTTGTAAAGGGTAGAAAAATCATCTCCTAATTATAACGTCGCACAATTTGAGCCTGATTCAAATAAAATCTCAGAATTTTATTAGAATCATATATACATTTACTAATCCCACTTGACTTTCAACTCAAATCTCATTATGATTCACCGCGCTAGTTAGCACTCGACGAAAATGACTGCTAAAACATTAAACTACCAAGTAAAATAAATTAATTGTATTGTAGGAGGTTCGTATGGCTATTTCAATAAAACCCCTTGATGATCGCGTCGTTCTTGAACCCATCGAGCAGGAAGCAAAAACTGCTAGTGGACTCGTGTTACCTGACTCGGCGAAAGAAAAACCGCAGCAAGGAAAAGTCTTGGCCGTCGCTTCGGAAGTTGTAGCAGAAATTTCTGAAGGTGACGTTGTTCTATATGCAAAATATGCTGGTACAGAGGTCGAAGTCGACGGAAAAGATGTTCTGATCCTGAGCGAGGCTGACCTTTTAGCAATTGTAAAATAATAACTATCCCATTATAAGGAGTTTTTACCTATGGCAAAACAACTTAAATTTTCCCAA
>JAYELX010000322.1:0-2711 GCA_034717875.1 Chloroflexota bacterium
GCAGCTTCAATATCACCATTCTCGTTTGAAGCGCCTATGTGGATTGTCTGGGCTTCCATCCCAAAGTGTGTCATCAACTGCAGATATTCGTCATTGAAGCCGCGCTCTTTCAGGCTCTTTTCTCGTGGTGATATTGTGTCTTCAATCGCCGTCTCAATTCAATTTGTTGGATCCTCATCTGCCTTAGCATGAAAGAAAGCCGAAGGCCAAAGAGCCTTTGGGGCGGAATGTACTGTCCTTGTGATCGTGGCATAAAACTCGTCAAGTTTTGGGGTGGTTGGGTCAAGTTGTATGTATTATCATCCAACGATGGTTAGCTAATTAGACAAAACACGCCCCATAGGACACAAGTCCAGGGCTTTGAGTAAATATCCCAACCGGTTGGGTACTTAATCTTTAGTTTCAAAAGGAGACAGTACCCATGTCATCGAAAAAAAAGTCCCAAATACCTGACGAAGAAGCATCACCACGGGAGGTAGAACAGCAAAAAAAGAGTTTTATCAGACAAATGGTTGCAATGATTCGAAAGCAGAAAAAGCAGAAAAAGAAAGAACATCCTGAATTAGATTCGAATCAGAGCGAAAGATAGGCTACAATGGGGGTTGGAAAACAATTTCAGCCCCCATTTGGGCTAAAATCCAAATAAATTGGAGGACCAGATGACATCGAAAAAGCAGGAAGTTATTCTTTATGCCCGTGTATCAACAGAAGAACAAGCATCTGATGATCATTTTTCCATTGATGCGCAATTCAATGAAATGAGAGCCTATGCCGAGGCACAGGGTTGGATTGTGAAGAGCGAGTTTGTCGATGGGGGTGTGACTGGCACTCGTCTTGACCGTCCACAACTCGAAGCAGCAATGGCGATGGTCGAGGCTGAGGAATGTGATGTGCTATTGGTACATGAGCTTTCCAGACTATCTCGCTCCTCGATTTACGAGACGTTCAACATTTTGGAAACTATCGGTAAGCATGGGGCCGGGTTTGCGTCTGTAAAAGAGCGGCAATTTAATTTTGCTGATCCATCCAGCCGACTATTCCTGACGATATTAACTGCCATGAATCAGTACTACATTGACCAGCTGCGGATGCATACCAGCAAAGCGAAAAAAGAGCGTGCTCGCCAAGGGCTATATAATTCATCGATTGCTCCGTATGGGTACCAACACACAGGAGGGCCAAAAGACCCGCCCATTATCGACAAAGACGAAGTAGATGCAGTTCGAATGATATTTAATCAGTATGCTACTGGACGGCACACATTTCAAGATGTGGCTGATATCGTCAATGATGCAGGCTATAGCCCACGCAAGCGAAAACGCTTTTCCAAAGACACCCTCACACAGATGGTCAAAAATCGTTTCTACATGGGCCAGGTGGTGTACGGGGCGCGTTCCGACACAGAAACCAAAATCTACGATGGGCAGCACGAAGCCATAGTTTCGAAAGAGCTTTGGATGCGCTGTAAGCAAGTGCGCGATAGGCATAGTTCGGGTTCAAGGGCGGTACAAAAACCATATCGGGTGTATTTGCTTTCACAATTGGCCTATTGCGACGTTTGCCATCGGGCCCTGCGATCCCAGGCGTCTAAGGCGGGGAGTTATTATCGAGAGGCGTCGTACCAGCGGGGCTACCAGGATTGTCCCAATCAGAGAATAGGCACGCGCACTGAACCTGTGGATGCATACATAGATGGAATTGTTCAAAACATCGGTTTGCCCGATGACTGGCTAGAAGAGATCCGAGAGCAAATTTCCGAAGATGAAGAAATAGACAGCTTGCGTCGTAAGCGGGAACGATTGGAAGCACAGAGGAAGCGCGCCAAGCGTCTCTATATCCGCGGTGAATTTGAAGAAGACCTGGAAATCTATAAACAAGCTATTGCTCGTATTAGTCGAGATCTAGACAGCATTCCCACTTATGATCAGCTCGAGGGTCTCAAGAGCACTATCGTAGCCGTGCAGGATTTGTATGAAACCTGGGATGAAGCAGCACCAGTGGATCAACGCGATTTGATGCGATTGATGTTTAGAAAAGCGTGGGTGGACGTTCCGGGTCAGCGAGTTGTGGCATTGAAGCCGCAGGCGTTTTTGTTCCCGATACTTCGCCAGGTAGAGATGTTGGAAGAACGGGAGATGGGATATTTTGTTCCCCGCTGGAGCCCGGATCAGGCTGAAGATGTGTTGACCTTTACTAAATTAGAGCCATTGATAAAAGCCCCCGAGCGAGGGGATGTCCTGCCTTATATAGTTAGCTCCCCGCTGCGTCCTGCTTCGAACCGTCGCACTACCAGTGGAATCAGTGATGCCATGAAAATCAAACGGGAGACAGGAATCGAACCTGAAACCATTTGTCAGGTAATAACCCCAACCCGCGCCGAGCTGCCTGTAGGCTTGCGCCGATGGCCTGATGCCGCTTATGAAACCCTAGAGCCTGATGAGATTAACCGTCTCGAAGAGGAAACCGTGGATGTGTTGGTGACACAGTTTCTGTTGGGGGATCAAATCATAATGGATCACACCGCATCCCTCACAGAAATACTCCACAACGTGTATAAAAGTTTGTCCCCTGGGGGCGTATGGTACATGATCGAAACATCCCCACAGGACATGCCCGCTCATTGGCTGTACCGGTATTTCGCTCCTGCATGGGAATGGGAGAAAATGCACTCTTGGAACCTGTACGATCTGTACAACCAGCTACTCAAGCAG
>JAYELX010000323.1:0-13809 GCA_034717875.1 Chloroflexota bacterium
TCCGCTTGCCAACGGCACGCAAAGCTCGCTCCGAATTCACTCGACCGGCGTTTGCTCTATTACTCGAAGAGTACTCCTTCGGAGCAAGTGTAACCTTAATTTCCTTTCCATATGAACCATCCCAAAAACCTGGTGTCTTAATGCCGTGGTGGTAAAAAACTTAAATGGATAAGTCAGGAACCGCACCAGCTCGCAGATACGCCTACCGTCAGAGTTGGCAGCCTAACGAGACAGAAGTAATTGAGGAAGCCTCTCTCATAATTTACATCAACGGGCAAGAATTGATCACCTTAATGTGCACACCGGTAAATTTAGATTGGCTTGCTCTCGGTTTTCTCAGAAACGAAGGCCTGATTGCTGGGCTCGAAGAAGTCGAAGAGATTCACATCAACCCCAATGGGTGTTGCGTTGAATTGTGGCTTAATCACAGTTTCGAAAAGCCGGAGCGGACAATCATTACCACAGGATGCGTTGGCGGTGTTACCTTTGACGATCCCTCTCTTGGAATTGAACCGCTGTACGACACTTTGCAAGTCACTCCCCAAAGCATTCAAAAGACGATCAGTAATCTTCAATCCAAAGATAGTTTGTACGCCCGTTCTCGTGGCGTCCACGCTTCGGGCCTGATGAATCCGGGTGAGAACAAACTCCTCGCTGTTGCTGAAGATGTTGGCCGCCATAGCAGCATCGACAAAGTCCACGGAGCTTGCCTGCTGGAGGAGATCAAAACGCGCGGACGCATCTTGCTGACCACAGGACGTATCTCATCCGAAATGCTGCGTAAAGGCGCTGTGATGGGATGCCCCATCATCGCCTCCCGCACCTCTCCAACCTCGCTCTCAGTGGAGATGGCCCAAGCTTGGAATATCACATTGGTTGGTTATGTCCGCAACGGTGGAATGCAGGTTTATAGCTACCCCGAACGATTGGGGTACAATATGACCTGATCGGCTTTGAAAACGTCTTTGCGACGCGGTAATCTTTAATGGGCTTGAGATATTCTTTACTATTCAAAACGAAACAAAACGACCGGATAAATATATTGAAGTACCATCAAAATTCTGAGTTCATCATTCTATATTTCTCTCTCCCCCACGGATTCTTACTTGAGACTCTTCAACTATCCACAAGCGACCATCAAGTGGTTCTCGACCAAGCAGATCAATTACCCGCCTAAAAACAGATATAACATGATATTTATTCTGGTGATGGATACGCAAAACAATAATCCCTAAAAAACGCTGAGGCGGATAGGCATGAATATCTGCAAAATCCAAATCCAATGTAACTATAACCCGTTCTTCTTGCTTACAGGTATTTGCAATGATCAAATCAGCACTGCCTACCAAATCTTGCTCAAAAACGGTTGAAGCATTATGACCTTCCGAACGCAGAAGTTCAGCAATTTCAACGGGAAGGTTTTCGTCAATCTTAAATTTCATACTGCAACAGGTATAGGGATGATGCGTTCACGGGTTAATTCTGCAGCATACGCAACGGCGGCCTGAATGTCTTCTGGAGTCAAAGATGGGTAACTATTCAAAATTTCATCCCTTGTCACCCCGCCAGCAAGATTATCCAGGATTACAGAGACCATAACCCGCGTCCCTTGGATACAAGCCTTACCATGACATACTTTCGTATCAACAGATATTTGTTTTTGCCAATCCATAACTTCCTCCGTAACGAGGGTTTTGATTTCAGTTAAAAATTATACCGCAAACTCAACCGAGATGGCAGAGATTCCCCGTATGACCCCAGGGCAATCGCATTTGCATATTATTAGCACACTGAACAGCGTTGAAGAGTGCGGTTTGACTATCTCCGCGCTCTCCGACTGGGCTTCCCCTACGGGGACGGCAAGGCACGCCACGCCACAGGCGCGCAAAGCGAAGCGATCTGCGAAAATCTGCGAGAATCGGCGTCCAAAAAGATTTTTCAGCCAATCAGGCCTACACCTGTAACAAAACGAGAAACACTCAATTTATCCAGAGCGCATCAGAATGCGTGACATTTGGTATTTGACGCCTGCACATCGGCTGATATACTTTTTATAATAATTCCCCTACAGGAGTAATTTATGAGCGATGCACCCATTGACCTGACACTACTTGATCCAATCCTCGAAGAATTCAAAGAGCAAAAAGGTGCGGTCATTCCCGTCTTGCAACACGCCCAGGATGCGTATGGCTACCTGCCCAAAGAAGTATTGTCTGCAATATCGAAGAAGACGGGGGTACCCCAAAGCCGCTTGTACGGTGTGGTCACATTCTATTCCCAATTCAACCTGGAACGCCAGGGCCGCCATATTGTGCGCGTCTGCGATGGTACCGCCTGCCACGTGAGCGGCGCTCCCAAAATTGTCGATGCCATCGGAGACGCGCTTAACCTCGAACCCGGCAGCAGCGACCCAGATTACAAGTACACCCTCGAAATCGTGTATTGCGTAGGCTCGTGCGGGTTGGCTCCAGTTGTTGTTGTGGACGATGTGGTCCATGGGCACACTAAACCGGACACTCTAGTAAAACAATTACAGCAATTAGACTAACGCGTAGAGGAGATTTTTTTATGCCTGTACTAAAAAATAGCGAAGACTTAATTTCCCTGCGCACCTCCGCGCAAGAGACACGGCGAAAAGAACGCGCTTCTGAAGCAATCATTTTCATCGGCATGGGAACCTGTGGAATCGCTGCCGGGGCATCCGCGGTGGCCGACGCAATTCGTAAAGAACTGGATGAACGGAATTTAAACACCAAAGTAGTAAACGTCGGCTGTATTGGAATTTGTGTCAAAGAGCCATTAGTAGATATCAAACTACCGGGCCGGGCACGGGTCACTTATTTCCATGTTAAACCCAAAATGGTTCCCCGGATCATTGAAGAGCATCTGCTGGGGGGACAGATCATCAAGAAATGGGCACTTGCTCAGATGGCTGATGGAGATGATGTGCTAGAAGAAGGTTTGATTACTTACCAGGAACACCCCTTCTATAGCAAGCAAATCCGCATTGCCCTGCGCAACTGTGGAATGATTAACCCTGAGAGCATCGACGAATATATTGCCGCTGATGGGTACCTCGGCTTGAATAAAACCCTTTTCGAGACAGATTCCGAAGACGTCATCGAAGAGATGAAAGATTCCGGGCTGCGCGGCCGCGGTGGGGCCGGATTCCTGACCGGTCTCAAGTGGGAGTTTTGCTATCGGGCGCGCGGCTACCCGAAATATATCATCTGCAACGCCGATGAGGGCGACCCCGGCGCGTTCATGGATCGCTCCATCCTGGAGGGCGATCCCCATGCCGTGCTGGAGGGCATGATCATTGCCGGTTATGCCATCGGCGCGCCGGAGGGTTATATCTACTGCCGGGCCGAGTACCCGTTGGCTATCGAGCGACTGAAGAAAGCCATCGCCCAGGCCCACGAGTACAACCTGCTGGGAGATAATATCCTGGGTTCGGATTTCTCCTTCGATTTGAAAGTCAAAGAGGGCGCCGGAGCCTTCGTCTGTGGCGAGGAGACGGCCCTGATCGCATCCATTGAGGGCAAACGCGGCGAGCCGCGCCCCAGGCCGCCCTACCCGGCAGTCTCCGGCCTGTGGGGCAAGCCGACAAATGTCAACAACGTTAAATCTTTCGCCATCACACCCCGAATTATGCTCAAGGGCGCAGATTGGTTCAGCAGCATCGGTACGCCCCGCTCCACCGGGACGGCGGTATTCGCCTTAACCGGCAATATAAAAAACACCGGCCTGATCGAAGTACCCATGGGCATCACCCTGCGCGAGATCATCTACGATATCGGCGAGGGTATTCCAAACAAGAAGAAATTCAAGGCCGTGCAAACTGGCGGCCCCCTGGGCGGCTGCCTGCCGGTTGAATCATTAGATACCCCCGTGGACTTTGACTCCCTCACAGAGGCCGGAGCCACCATGGGGTCGGGCGGCATGATCGTCGTCGATCAAGATACCTGCATGGTCGAGCTGGCTCATTATTTCCTGACCTTTGCTTCGGCGGAGTCGTGCGGCAAGTGCGTTCCCTGCCGAATTGGCGGACAGCGATTGTTAGAAATACTAACACGCATCACCGGGGGACAGGGGAAGATGGAAGACTTGGATGAGATTGAATACATCTCTAATAATATGCAGGAAGGTTCACTCTGCGCTCTCGGTCAGCTAACTCCCGGCCCGGTGATGGCTTCACTGCGGTTCTTCCGCGAGGAATATGAATCTCACATCAAAGATAATTTCTGCCCGGCTGGCATTTGTCAGGGCATGTTTGGTTATGATATCTCCGCAGAGCTTTGTGTTGGCTGTGGGCTATGCATCAAGGCCTGCCCAACTGGCGCCATTTCCGGCGAAAAGAAACAAGTGCATATTCTCGATCAGACCAAATGTATCCAATGCGGGGCGTGTTATCAGGCCTGCAACGTCGGCGCCATCCCTATAATACCGAAACCCGAATTAACAGTACCTGCTCAACAATAAGGAGTCAATCAGACAATGGCTATTATAAACTTGACCATTGATGGACAAAAAGTTCAGGGCGAAACAGGCCAAACGATCTTAGAGGTAGCCAGAGAAGCCGGTATCCACATCCCTGTATTATGTGATCACCCAGCGCTGCCCCCCGAGGGAGCCTGCCGTATCTGCCTGGTAGAAATCGAAAAACAACGAGCCTTACAACCATCCTGCACCTTTCCGGCTACCGATGGAATGGTCGTTCACACCAACACACCGCGAGTGAGAGAATCGCGCAAGTTTTCGCTTGAACTGCTTCTCTCTGACCACCCATTAGACTGCCTGACATGCGACTCCACAGGCAATTGTTTGCTGCAAGACCTGGCCTACGAATATGGCGCCACAGGCGACCGTTACAAAGGCACAAGGCATCATTATTCCGTCAACGACCCCAACCCCTTCATCCAGGTTGACCGCAACAAGTGCATCTTATGCCGCCGCTGCGTGCGCGCCTGCCGCGAGATCAATGGCGTTGAAGTGATCAGCGTTTTCTACCGCGGCTTTAATGCCTATATTGGCTTTGGCGCCGATACACATATGGCCGACAGTCCCTGTGAATTCTGCGGAAGCTGCGTGGAAGTTTGTCCTACGGGGGCATTATCGCCGAAAATATCCATCGGCAAAGGCCGCGCCTGGCAGGTTGAGCATGTTCGGACCACCTGCCCCTATTGCGGCGTTGGCTGCCAAATTGAGCTGGAAATCAAGGATAATGAAATTATCAAGGTTAATTCGGTCTGGGAAGGGCCTTCCAACCACGGTTGGACCTGCGTCAAAGGCCGTTTTGGCTGGGATTTCGTCCATCACGAGGATCGGTTGACCCAGCCCCAAGTGAGACGTTACCTTTTAGATGGCAGCCATCCCAAACCGGGAGCAAGTGACCGCCGCCCCGAGGTGGCCGGTGATCCCTGGGAGTGGGTCGAGACCGATTGGGATACCGCCCTCGATATCACCGCCCGAAAATTCCGCCAGCACCGTGACCAATCCGGCCCCCGGAGCATCGGCGTGCTGACCTCGGCTAAATGCACCAACGAAGAAAACTACCTGATGAATAAGTTCACCCGGCAGGTGATCGGGACGAACAATATAGACCACTGCGCCCGTCTTTGACACAGCAGCACCGTGGCCGGTCTGGCCACTGCATTTGGTTCGGGCGCAATGACCAACTCGATTGACGATATTGCCGAGCAGGCAGAAGCCTTCTTCGTGATTGGCACCAACACTACCGAGCAGCACCCCATCATCGGGATGCGCATCCGGCAGGCGGTGCGCCAGCGTGAGGCCGTGCTGATAGTGGCCGACCCGCGGCGCATTGATCTGACCGATTTTGCCACCCTCCACCTGCGGCACAAACCCGGCACCGACATTGCCCTGATCAACGGTCTGATGAATATCATCCTGGCCAATGGCTGGGAAGATGGAGATTTTATCGCCGCCCGCACCGAGGGTTTCGACGATTTCAAGGCCGTGGTGGAAGAATATACTCCCGATCGGGTCGCCGATATCACCGGGGTTCCAGTCGAGCAATTGCAGCAAGCCGCCAAATTGTTAGCTGTGAATAAACCTGCTTCTGTCTTGTGGGCCATGGGCATCACCCAGCACACCACCGGGACGCATAACGTGATGAGCCTGGCCAACCTGCAAATGCTGCTGGGCAATATGGGCGTACCCGGCGGCGGCACCAATCCCCTGCGCGGCCAGAACAACGTTCAAGGCGCTTGCGACCTGGGTGGCCTACCGAATGTTTACCCCGGGTACCAAAAAGTCACTAGCCCGGAATTGCGCCTAAAGTTCGCCACGGCCTGGGGGGTGGCAGAGAAAACCCTTTCAACCGAAGTCGGCTTAACTGCCACCGAGATGATGCCGGCCGCAGCCGATGGAAATCTCAAGATTCTTTACATCATGGGTGAAAATCCAATTATGAGCGAGCCGGATACCAATCACATTCGCCATTGTTTGGAAACCTGTGATTTTATCGTCTTGCAAGAAATTTTCCCCTCCGAAACCGCGCCTTATGCTGATGTATTGCTACCCGGCGCCAGTTTCGCCGAAAAAGACGGCACCTTCACCAACACCGAGCGCCGTATCCAAATGGGACGCAAGGCTATCGAATCACCCGGCAAAGCCAAACCCGACTGGTGGATCACGGCTGAGCTGGCAAAGCGCGTCCTCCAGACTTCCGAAGTCTTGGAGACTTCGGAAGTCTCCGAGGAGGCCCCCTACAGCGGCTGGGATTACGAGAACCCATCTCAGATCATGGACGAGATCGCCGCTCTCACGCCCATCTACGCCGGCGTCAGCCACGCGCGGCTGGAGAGTGGCGAGACCCTCCAGTGGCCGGTCAAAGACAAAAATCATCCCGGCACGCCTATCTTGCACGTAGGACAGTTCGCCCGCGGCCTGGGTAAATTTCACCCCGTTGACCATGTCCCGCCTGCCGAACTGCCCGACGATGAATATCCCATGCTCTTGGGCACTGGGCGGGTACTCTTCCATTGGCACGGCGGGCAGATGACTCGCCGCTCGAAGGGTCTGCTGGAAATTTACCCGCAGGCGCTGATCGAAATCAATGAAGATGATGCCGTCAAACTGGGCTTGAACGGGAACAAACAAGTGCGCGTCTCCTCCCGGCGCGGCAGCATCGAGGCCAAAGCCCTGATCACCGACCGGGTTCCACCCGGCATGGTGTTTGCCAACTTCCACTTCCCGGAGGCCTCTGCCAACGAATTGACCATCGCGGCCCTCGACCCGATTGCCAAGATTCCGGAATATAAAGTGTGTGCAGTCAAAGTTGAAACAGCTTAGTCCCCCGGACTGACTATCCCCCCTTCAGAGGAGGGCGGTATGTTGCCTGAAACTAAAAAATATCCCCCAGGGATTGAAAATCCCCAGCTGCGCGCCCGGCTCCTGACGGCGCTTTATATCGCGCAGGAGCAATATGGCTGGTTAAGTCCAGATGCGATCCAGCGCGTATCCGAACGGCTGGATATCCCTGCGGGGCAGGTGCATTCGACGGCCAGCTTCTACACCATGTTCAAGCTGGAGCCGCAGGGGAAATACCGCATCCAAGTTTGCGAGGGGCTGTCTTGTTATCTAGTGGGGGGTGCGGAGCCGATCATCGACCATGTTGCCAAATGTCTTAATATCAAACCGGGCGAAACGACTCCAGACGGCAAATTCACCCTGGAAGTCGTTCAATGTCTGGCTGCCTGCGGTACGGCTCCTGCGCTGCGGGTCAACGATGAACTCCACGAACACGTCACACCCGAAAGTATAGACAAGCTGATCGAGCTATTGCGCCGGGAGTAAGCTCATGTTCGAACCCATTCTAACCCGTAATATTCATCGTCCCGATTCGGAGAAAATTACCACCTACATGGCCTACGGCGGTTATCAAGCTGTGCGTCGGGCTTTCGAGATGTCTCCGGCGGAGATCATCGCTATGATCAAGCGTTCGGGCCTGCGCGGGCGGGGAGGCGCAGGATTCCCGGCAGGGGTCAAGTGGGGATTCATGCCCCAGGACCCAGATACCCCCAAAATCGTAGCCGTCAACACAGACGAAGGCGAGCCCGGCACCTTCAAAGATCGCGAGATTGTCGAACGTGACCCGCATCAAGTCATCGAGGGGGTGATGATCGCGGCCTACGCGGTTGGGGCCAGCCGGGCTTATGTTTATATCCGCGGCGAATTCTTCCTGGGAGTCAAGCGCTGGATCAAAGCGATTTCCGATGCTTACGAATATGGCTTTCTTGGCAATGATATCCTGGAATCAGGTTTCGATCTGGATATGTCCGTCCATCGCGGGGCGGGGGCCTATATATGTGGTGAAGAAACGGCCATGCTGGAATCGTTGGAGGGCAAGCGCGGCCACCCGCGCCTCAAGCCGCCCTACCCGGCCCAAATCGGCCTATTTGGTTTGCCTACCCTGGTTCACAATATCGAGACTCTGGCTTGTATCCCGCATATCATCGAACGCGGGCCGGAGTGGTTCGCGGGGATCGGCACCGAGGAGAGTACAGGGCCAAAGATTTTTTCTGTAAGCGGGCATGTCAACCGCCCAGGCAACTATGAACTGCCGCTTGGTATTCCCCTGCGCGAGATCATCTACGCGCACGCCGGTGGCATGCGCGGCGGACACAGGCTCAAGGCTGTTTTCCCCGGGGGAATTTCCACCCCCGTACTGCCTTCCGACAAAATCTATACCCCGATGGCCTTCGAGACACTCAAAAAAGCCGGCAGCCAATTGGGCACTGGCGCAATTATCGTTATTAACGAGACCACTTGCATGGTCGAAGTTGCCCGCCGCCTGAGCAAATTCTTCGCTCACGAATCTTGCGGGTACTGCGTCCCCTGCCGGATCGGTTCACAGCGCATCTTCGAAATTTTGGACCGCATAGAAAATGGCAAAGGCAAACCGGGAGATATCGACCTGATCCTAGAAATGGTGCGCGGCATCGACGGGCAGACCTTTTGCCCAATGGGAGCTATGCTGGTCAACCCGGCGCGTTCAGCCATCCAGCACTTCCGGGAAGAGTTCGAATATCATATTACTCACAAACGCTGCATGGTGCGCAGCAATTCTCGGTTTGGTCGGCAAAGTAGCCAAGATTTCAACCCCGGCCCTCACCCCAACCCTCTCCCACGGGGAGAGGGGGGAAAGGCTCCCTCGCAGAGTATGTGAACCATATCAAGATTTGCTGCGTGGTAAGCAAACAGGCAGATTAAGGAGTTCAAAATGGCAAAGATACTTATTGTAGACGATGACCCTGATTTCCAGAATGCAACTCGCATTGTGCTGGAAAAAGAAGATCACATTGTAATCAGCGCTAAAAGCGGCGACGAAGGCTACCAGCGCGTCAAAGAGGAGCGGCCAGACCTGGTCGTCTTGGATGTAATGATGGACTCGGTACTGGATGGGCTTTCTACAAGTCAGCAGATGTACGATAATGCCGAGGTGCGGGACATACCCATTATTATGGTGACCTCGATTGCTAACACCGACTTCGCTGAACTTTTCCCCACCGATGAATACATTCACATCCGGGCATTCATGAGCAAACCCATTAAGCCTGCAAAGTTGATCAAACGGGTCAACAAATTGCTGGCAAAGTCTTAACTCAGAGTATCTTTTTAATATTTCGGGGCGATATCCAGACTTCCGAAGTTTGCACTACAAAAACTTCGGAAGTCTTGTTCCCCGTTTTCGAGAAGATACATTAATTATTCAAAATCTATAAAGTCGCGGCGATAATTATCAAAATTTACCGTAACTGCTCAGGTGTCATTTCGAACCGCCACGCTGTGCGGGCCTACGGCCAGGCGTGCCTGCGGCAAGGGAGAAATCCTGCATTCGATAGCAAAGATTTCTCCTCGTGCCTCGTCGAAATGACAAGAAGGTGGTAGTCACAATTCACCATTACCTTTTTCTGAAAGTCTATAACTGGATAGGAGTCAGATGTGATGAAGGCCATTATCAGATATTTTAAAGATCTTTATTCTGGCCCATTTCAGGCCGCGCTGGTGTTTTCGTTTGCCCTGGTCGCGGCTACTACCATTGGAGTCAACACCTGGGTTGTCTCCAGTGTTATTAACAATTACCTGGCGGAGGTGATGGATGAGCGCATCGCCCGCGACATCCATTTGGCCGAGACTTTTTACGAGAATAAGCTGCATGAAGTCGCTGGAATTGCCCAGCAGTTATCACTTTCCTACACGGTCATCAACAACATAGACGCTGTCCGGCAAAGAGATGAGGATGCCATAGAACTAATGGAAGCCAAAATCCTCAATACCGTTAAGGGTCCGAGTTTGGGCGGGAATCTATTCGTTGCAGTTCTCGATGTGAATGGGGATATGCTGGCCGGCCATCTTGTATCGACTTCGAGGGAACAAACACCAATTGTCTCGAGCGGAAACTGGTCTACACTTCCCATTTTTCAGGAGTCGATACTCACTGAACAGCAGATCGCTGCCGTTGAGGTGATTCCCGACACGTTTCTCCAACCGACAGGATTGGCGGAACAGGCCCACATCAAGTTGGTCGATACCCCCAAGGCTGCATCTCAACCTTTTGACCCGCGCGAAGGGACAGCCGGACTGACTCTAGTAAGTGTATCCCCGATCCAGGATGCAGATGGACAGATTATTGGGGCAACGCTGGTTTTCCACATGTTCAATAACGATTTTACTCTTGTAGACAAGATCAAAGACGCGGCCCAAATCGATACCGTCACCATATTCTTTGGTGATCTGCGCGTCTCGACCAACGTGATGACTGGGGCAGGGGAACGAGCGATTGGGACGCGGGTTTCGCAAGAAGTTAGCGATATTGTCCTTCAGGGAGGACAGGATTATGTCGGCACGGCCTTTGTGGTCAACGAAAACTACATCACCCGCTACAAACCGCTGCACGACCATGCCGGGCAGATCATCGGCATCTTATATGTCGGCGCGCGCCAGGCAGCATTTCAGAGACTGATCCAAACCGTCAATCAGCGCATTTTGCTGGTGGCCGGCTTAACAATCCTGATGACCTTTATTTTGGCGACACCGGTTTCGCGCATAATCACTCAACCGCTCAAAGAATTGCATGAGTTGTCCAACGCCAGCCGTCGGGTCGCCGATGGGGACCTAAGCGCCCGCGCCCCGGTCATGGCGGGTGGTGAAGTCGGACAACTAGCCGCGGCATTCAATAATATGCTAGATACCCTGCAAGTTACGCAGGATCAACTGGTGCATAAAGAAAACCTGGCTTCCCTCGGTCAACTGGCCGCCGGCGTGGCTCATGAACTCAACAACCCGCTAGCTACCGTGCTGTTATACGCCGACATCCTGAAGCGGGAATGTGTCGAAGATAACCAGCGCTGTGTAGATTTGGAGACCATCGTGCGCGAGACCAATCGCTGTAAGAGTATCGTTGCCGCCCTGCTGGACTTCGCCCGTCAGCACCAGGTCGAGGCCCAGATAATTAACCTCAATGCTCTGATCCAGACCATCATTGAGATCGAAAGCAAACATGCCATCTACGAAAACATCAGCATTCACACCGATCTACATCCTGACCTGCCAGAAATTCAGGCAGACCCAGCCCAACTCCAGGCTGTATTCATCAACTTACTGTCGAATGCCGCGGAGGCCATGCCCGCAGGTGGAACGATTACCCTGAAGACACGTCCCGGCCCAACTGGCATGGTAACCATCGAGGTCAAAGATGCCGGGGTAGGCATCACCCCCGAAAACCTGCCCAAAGTGCATACACCCTTCTTCACCACCAAACCTATCGGCAAAGGCACCGGTTTGGGGTTGGCGATCACTTATGGGATCATCAAGATGCACCGCGGCCAGATCAATGTCCAAAGTCAGGTTGACAAAGGAACAACCTTCACTATTCAATTGCCTATCCAACTGCCGAACCTGGGTACCATAACACCGCTGCCCAATAATAATGTATCCTCCAATCAGAACTTGATTGGGGAATAGAACGTTTCTGATCGGAAAATACGCCATGAGCGACGCTAAAATTCTTGTAATCGACGATGAAATCGGTATTTGTGAAGGCATCCAACGCGCCCTGACTCCTGAGGGGTACGAAGTAGATTCAGCCTTGACTGGCGAAGATGGCCTGCAAAAAGTTCAGGCCAATGGCTACGACTTGGTACTCATTGACGTGATGATGCCCAATGTGAATGGCATTGACTTGATCGCATCCATTCACGAACACGATCCCGAAATTGTATGCGTAATGATAACCGGATACGCCACCGTGGAATTAGCGGTGAGAGCCATCAAGGGTGGAGCTTATGATTTCCTGTCCAAACCCTTTTCAGTGAATGATCTGCTGCTGACAGTCAAGCAGGGCCTTGAGCGGCGGCACCTTTCCCTAGAGGCAAAACGCGTCCAGGCCGCAGAGGCTGAAGCACGCCGTCTGGCTGAAGAAACATCCCGCCTGGAAGAGCTAGACCGCGCCAAACGGCAGTTCATCCGCCTGGTGACTCACGATTTGAAGTCACCTGTATCTGCCATTCAAAATTATCTCGAACTCATCCAGCAGGGATATATCCCCCCGGAAGACCAGCCCGAAATTATCGCCAAATGTCTGGTGCGGACGCAGGAGGAGATCGATTTACTTGCCGATCTGCTGGAATTGGGCCACCTTGACGTCATCAAAACATTCAAAGTGACCGAGGTTCGGCTGGATGAAGTCCTCCGCTCCGTTGTCGAGGATTTCCAGGGAGAGATAGCGCAGAAAAACATCCAGTGTGAAATTGAAGCGGGGGAGAATATCCCCGGAGTGATTGCCGCCCCCAAACAGATCAAAAGTCTGTGGCGCAACCTGATCAGCAACGCCATCAAATACACACCCGAAAACGGACGCGTGGTGGCCCGTCTTTGGGCAAAAGGGGAGAATCTCATCGGCGAGGTAAGCGATTCAGGAATCGGCATCCCGCTGGAAGAGCAGGAACACCTCTTCTCGGAGTTCTTTCGTGCCAAAAACGCCAAAGAACTCGATATTCCCGGAACCGGCCTGGGACTAGCAATTATCAGGCGGATTATGGAGGGGTTGAGGGGAAAAATAGATGTTCAATCGGAACCAGGCCACGGTTCAACTTTCCAATTCACACTTCCAATTGGAGGAACCAGGACGGATGGGACCAATTATCTGGGATGAAAGTTTCAGCGGCGGTGTACAGAAAATCGACCAACAGCAAAAAATGCTCATTGCAATGATAAACAAGCTCATCGAGGCCCAAGATGCATCTATCCGTTCCGAAACAATCTCGGATATTGTGACCCGGATGACGGGTTATGCTCAATATCATTTTTGGACTAAAGAAAAATTAATATTGGTTCCTTACCAACAATTCCCGTTTTGACTAAAACCAGACTTCGGAAGTCTTCGGATGCCTTTTTGTTAGCGAAATATGTCGTTCGAGACTTCCGAAGTCTTGCCTCTTCTTCATAATATCGGGAATTGCTGGTTCCTTACTATCCTGATTACGCGGAACATCACAAGGAACACTTGGCATTTATTCGTAAAACAGCAGAATTTACAACATCAACGATGACGGTTACTAAGGACACCCTGCCCGGTGGACGCCATCGAATTGGTGGGACAATAATCCCCCGTGTGGTCTTGGTGAACATTCAAATGTCGGGGATGAAAGGGGGAGGGGGGAAATCTCATCAGCGATGTGCATGCCACCGTGATCGGCATTTACCCTGAAGATCCGTAAGGTCGATTTCTGAGCTTTTCCGTGCCAATATTGCCAAAGAACTTGGCATCCGGGGAACCGGCAT
>JAYELX010000324.1:0-2706 GCA_034717875.1 Chloroflexota bacterium
GCACAGGGATGTAAAACCATCCAACGTTTTGATGGCGGATGATGGCCGCATTTACCTGGCTGACTTCGGGTTAGCGCGCATTGCTCAAGCGGGAGAATCAACTCTATCGACAGATATGATGCTCGGCACTCCACAATATATTTCCCCCGAGCAGGCCATGGGCATGAGTGACCTCGATGAAGGCACTGATATTTACTCGTTCGGTGTGATGCTCTACGAATTGACCGTGGGGCAGGTTCCGTTCAGTGCTGATACGCCCTTTTCTGTCATTCACGATCATATTTATTCGCCCTTGCCGTTGCCGAGCAAAATTAATGCTGATATACCCGAAGCCATCGAACGAGTTTTGCTCAAAGCGCTGGCCAAAGAACGAGAAGACCGCTTTGATAATGTCGATCTAATGGTTGCCGCTTTTGCGCAGGCTCTTAGTGATGGCGAATCAACAATGGGCGCTGGCGCTAAAATTGGGGCCGATGCTGCTACTTTGCCCCTTGTCCCATTTGAAGGCGAAGAAGAATTGTCAACAGTTGGGAATGAAGAAGACCTTCCCGCTGCTGGGGCCACCCCCAAGGCCGAGGTTTCGGCAATCCCCAAGCAAGCTGATCAGAAAGAGAAAAAACATCCCAGACGCTTTCGCTGGTGGCATATTGTTATCACTGTTATCGGATTGGCTTTGTGCTTGATTATATTCGCTTGGACTGCTAACAAAATTCAAAATAAAATCGATATTGGCAAAAAATCAGGCCCCCAAACGGTCGAGGTGTCGAGAGAGCAACCTGAAGAAACGACAGCGGACATTTCCGCTGATGTTGCTGATGGTGATATCAAGGAAATGCTCAACGCAGCGCGTCAATTGGTTGCCGACAATCCTGATGATCCTTTCGCTCATTTAGAGTTGGCATTTACTTATTTCGATACTGGTGATTTTGATGCTGGGGAAGGGGAAATCGGGAGAGCTTTCGAGCTGGCACAAGATCAACCCGAAGTCTATTTAAATGCTGCTGATCAATTCGTCGAACGGGAAATGTGGATGGATGCTGCCAAAATCTATTTGGAAGTTAACAAGAAATTTCCTGAGGCTTTATCGGAAGAGTATATGGACGGTATTCATCAATCCGTTTATATGATGGCTGCTCAACCCGATGCGGTAACCCTGCTGCCTGATCTTGCCGAAATAGATCCTGCCATGGAGAGCGTCGCAAAAGCCAGGAACTTTTATTATGGCAACTCTGAAGAAGCGCAAGAAGTTCTCGATATTGCCCTGTCAGAGTATCCGGATTTTCCTGAAGCGCAGTTGTTGCAGATCGAAATTCTCGTTGACCAAGGGGATCAAATTGCTGCTCAAGCGAACCTACGTGACTTGAAAGAACTGGGTGGTTTACCGGAATGGATAAAAATGTATATTGACAGTTTGGGTATTGATGGAGAACAAGTTCCATTCCATGATTTGGGCGCTATTCGCGAAGATGTGAACGCAAACCCCGATGATCCCTGGCTTCGATTGAAGCTGGTCGAGGCTATGCTTGAAGCCGGAGAGTTCGAGGGGGTTAGGCTGGAGATACAGCGTGCTCTAGAATTGGCCGGAGATGACGTGGCAGTTTATCATCAGGCTGCTGAAATATTGGAACGATATAATTTGTGGCTTCATGCAGCCTCGGTTTATGTCGCTGGGGTTAAGGCAAGTGGTCATCCCCCAGCGACAGAAATTCGTGAAAAAATCGCTCAGGCTGTATACCTCGGAGCGGATGCTCCTGACGCCATAAACGTTCTCGAGGAATCCAATATAGCTGATACTGCCGCTCCCCTGCTCATGGAATTGGCTAGAATCCGCTATACCCTGCACAATGAAGATAGGGAAGTGGCGCAGGACAGGATGGCCACACTTAAAGAACAGAATCCGGACGCCCCAGAGGTGTTGTTGTTGGAAGCAGAGATACTCTATATCCTGGGTGAAGAGGATGCCGCTATGCAGCAATGGAATCAATTGCTGGTGAGTGAGGCGGCGCCTGTCTGGGTTCAAGATCAAGCAACAATATTTTTAGATAAATTCGAACAGTGAGGTTAAAATGCGTAGAAAATTCGTTGCTGGAAATTGGAAGATGAACAAAACCATTGCGGAGTCTCGTCAGTTGGTGACCGATCTGCTGCCGGCCCTGCAATCCCTCGATGGAATTGATCGGGCTATCTGCCCGCCGTCCACGACTTTGTTGGCTGTTTCTGAACTGTTGGAAGGCACAGGCATAGGGCTTGGCGCCCAGAATATGCACTGGGAAGAAAGCGGTGCTTTTACGGGGGAACTGTCACCCGCGATGGTAGCTGAGGTGTGTCAGTACATAATCATTGGTCACTCCGAACGGAGGCAGTATTTTGGCGAAACCGATGAAAGCGTCAACCTGAAAATCAAAGCAGCCCTGGCTCATGGCCTTAGCCCGATAGTATGTATTGGCGAATCTTTGGAGGAAAACAAAGCCGGGAAAACTGTCGCCGTTGTATCTCGTCAGGTGACTCAGGGCTTTGCCGGATTATCATCCGAAGAAGGCGCAAAGCTGGTAGTTGCCTATGAGCCAATTTGGGCCATTGGCACCGGCTTGGCCGCGACCCCAGAAGATGCCAACGCTATCCACAGGGATGTGGTGCGCAAATCCCTGGCGGATATGTTTGGTCAAGACGTAGCGCAGGGAATTCAAATTCAATATGGCGGTTCAG
>JAYELX010000325.1:0-13770 GCA_034717875.1 Chloroflexota bacterium
TGGTGCTTATACTATGTGGGGAATTTTTCCGGTTTATTGGAAATTGATCCACGCTGTGCCGGCATTGGAGATAATCGGTCATCGTGTGGCTTGGTCGTTCGTATTTGTTATTGCCGTAGTTGTCCTCAAAAAAGATTGGCAGGGCTTCAGTGCGATTGCCGAGAATAAAAAACGATTCTTACCTTATGTGGTGACGTCGGTTTTATTGGGCATCAACTGGTTGACCTACGTCTGGGCTGTCAACGCTGGCTACATTATCGAAACCAGCTTGGGCTACTTCATCAACCCTTTGGTCAGCGTCTTGTTGGGCGTTATTTTTTTACGGGAGAAATTACGCCTTTGGCAGTGGATTTCCGTTGGGTTAGCTTTTGGGGGTGTTTTGTACCTCACCGTGGGCTATGGCCGCTTGCCCTGGATTGGCCTGACTTTGGCCGGCAGTTTTGGGCTTTACGGATTGATTAAAAAGACGGGTTCACTCGAATCGCTGCATGGATTCACTTTGGAAACTGCTTTGATGTTTATCCCTGCTGTGGTATATTTATTTTATCTGGAAGTGGTGGGGCGAGCTGCTTTTGGGCATTTGTCTACTCCGGTGACGCTTCTCTTGGCCCTGGCCGGAGTCGCAACCGGGGTGCCTCTGTTGTGGTTTGGCATTGCCGCCCGACGGATCAATCTTTCGACTTTGGGGTTTTTACAATACATTGCTCCAACATTGCAATTTTTGGTCGGCGTCTTGATTTACAACGAGGACTTTTCACAAGATCGGGTGATTGGTTTTAGTGTGATTTGGGTGGCGTTGTTGATTTTTTCGTTCGAAGGCATGATCGTTCGTAGGAAGAAAAAATAGTGGTAAAAAGGTAACTGATCAGTAATTCTAAATATGGTCGTGCAAAACTAGCAAAAACGCCGGTCGAGTGCCCTGAGATGAAACGCAGCTTACGGAGTGAAGTCGAAGGGTGTATCGAAACCTGGTTTCATCCCCCGATTGTTAGGGAGAAACTGCTCGGGAAACGACACGAAAAATACGAAGTTGATTTTGGGCGCTTACATAGTTTTATTTTTAGGAGGTTTTGAAAATGGCAAAAGGAGAACGATCTCGCGGTATTTGTAAGTTCTGCGATAAAGAGATGACAAAAGGAGGCCTCTCCCGTCACATAAAAACTTGTCCCGAAAGGCTAAGAGAGATTGCCGAGGCTGAAGCTGGGATAGGCAAAGCTGAGGATATCTACCATTTGCAAGTTTTTGATACCTGGAGTGCCGAGTATTGGCTACATCTGGAAATACGCGCCTCCGCCAAATTGCAGGATTTGGATTATTACCTGCGGAGCATCTGGTTAGAGTGCTGCGGGCACATGAGCCATTTCTCGATTGACGGTGCCTGGAGTGGGTATGAGTTGTCAATGGGAGCAAAAGTTGGGGCGGTCTTTCACCCTGGGGATGAATTGACTCACGTCTATGATTACGGCACAACCTCGGAGACCACGGTCAAAATAATTGATGTTCGCAAAGGCAAACCGCTTAGTCAATACCCCATCTTCTTGATGGCGCGCAACACCTTGCCAGAAGTGCAATGCCAAGAATGTGATGCTCCAGCCAAGTGGCTATGTTTGGAATGTGTCTACGAACACGATGAGAGTGGTTGGCTATGTGACAAACACGCCGAAAATCATCCTCATGACGATTATGGCTTACACGCTTTGCTCAATTCTCCACGTGTAGGAATGTGTGGGGAGATAGAGTCTGACGAGCCACCGTATTAAGAATAGGTAGCGGCAACAAAGTATAGGAATCCAATAACCCGGTTTCTCCGAGAAACCGGGTTATTGGATTTTGTTTGGGATATGATTTAATAAGTCTTAGACAAACTTATCTAGAATAAGGATATCTAATTTGTCCGCCAACCGCCGGTGTTGTTTGTCGTTGCTGACCCAGGCAGTCGCTTCGCCGACGATGGCTGTCGCTATGTGCAGTGAGTCTGCCGGACGCAAATTAAAAGCTGCTCTAATTTGAGCAGCCTTTCGAGCAACGTCGCGGTTGACATCAACAATTTGCAGGTTGGGGAAATTGACCAGCAGAGTTTCGTATGTTCTTGCCACTTTTGGGCGTTTTAACCGCCAGGGATGAACATTGATTTCCATTAGCGTTATAACTGAAATAATTGCTGACCATTCTCCTGCTTGTATTCCGTTAAGAAGGGCCGTTGTTATGGGGAGATATCGCGGGTGAGCCTCAAATTGATAAATGAATATCGATGTATCCAATCCGATGATTGCATGATCAGATAGAGCACTTTCTATTGCTCCCATGCTTCTCTCTCTTCGGCCAGATATTGGTCTGTGTCGTGGTATTCCCAAATCTCACTGTATAGACCTGTCATCTGAGCTGTATAGTTTGACGGCTTGGGCACGAGAACGATCACACCATCTTGCACATCCACCAGTAGGCGGTCGCCAGTCTGGATGTTGAGACTTCTACGAGCAGCGCTGGGGATGGCAATTTGATAGCGGCTGCTTACTTTGACGGATTGTTTTTGTTTCATGATTCGCTCCTCGTTAAGCATAATAAGTAAATTGCTTAACAAGTTTACCACAAAATTATTTGCATATAGGGGAACTCCAAGAAAATAATTGCCCTAGAATTCGTGCTGCGTAGGGTGTATTTTGCCGCTCTGCGTCGGTTTCGCGAGCCAGCATCAATTTCAATCGATTGTGAGCCTAGAACAATTAGCCCAAATTAACTTACCAACGCCTCGAAGCGGTCAACATAATCAGCCAGCACGCCAAACGCTTTCTCGATTGGCTCGGGCGTAGTCAGATCAACCCCAGCTATCTTCAGTACATCCAACGGATACATCGAGCTTCCAGCTTTCAAGAAATCGAGATATTTATCGACGGCGCCATGATTGCCTTGCAGAATACCATCGGCTAGGGTGTGCGCACCAGAAATCCCCGTAGCATATTTGTAGACATAATAATTCATGTACGTATGCCCAAACTGAGCCCAGGTGATGCCGACGCGGTCGTGATCGAATTCTACTTCGTCGCCGTAGCCCTCTGCGAAGAGATCGGCGGCGAGATTGATCATGATTTGGGCGTTTACTGGCGCACCTTGTTCCACGCGCTGGTGCATCTCCAATTCCCATCGGGCTAGAGTCGGCATGATGAAGAAATACCTGTGGAAGTTGGACATGGCCTCTTCAAGCAGAGCCAACTGGAACTGAGCGTCGTCCTGCGTCCGCAGCAGGTAATCCCGCACCAGGGCTTGATTGAAGTTGGAAGCTACTTCGGCCACAAATAGCGAGTAATTCCCGTAGATGTAGGGTTGAGTCTTGCGCGTGTAGTAGGAGTGCATCGAGTGACCCAGCTCATGAGCCAGAGTACTCAGGCTGAAAACATCATCGGCGTAGCTCATCATGATAAAAGGCTGGGTGGCGTATGATCCCCAGGAAAATGCGCCCTGACGTTTGCCTTTGTTGCGGGCGCGGTCTACCCAGCGGTTGCTTGTGCAGCCATCTCGCAGCGTCGAAACATAGTCTTCCCCCAGCGGAGCCATTCCCTCGCTGATCCATTCGACGGCTTGTTCGAAAGGAACTATAATCTTTTCAGCGATGATGGGTGCTTTGATATCATAAACGTGGAATTTATCGTAGTCCAATGCCGCTCGCCGGACGCGCCAATAGCGATGCCAAGTGGGTAGATTTTTCTTGAAGACGTCGATGAGATTATGAAAGACATCAGCGGGGATGTTGTTGGGCATCATCGATGCTTCCAGAGAAGAATCATAATTCCGAACTTGAGAATTGAAAACGTCTCGCTGGAAAGCTTGTGTCTGAATGCCGGCCAGCGTGTTCTTGAAGGCTAGATAAGCGTCGGCGTAATTCTCCCAGGCTGTGCGGCGAATTTCTCGGTCGCTGTGGGTGATAAGTGCGCTGATGCTGCTTTGTCCGACTTCCATTTCTTCTCCGTCGGAACCAACCGCGGGTTCGAACGGTAATTCTGCGTTGACGAGTGCGGAATACATCGAAGGTGGTTGTGCCGAAGGCAAAGGCTCGGTCGACAAAGCCATTACTTCCTCTACCTCCGCAGAGCGTATGTGCGGCGCTTGTCTCTCGAGATCGTTGAAGTGGTGCTTGTAAATTCCCAGTTCAGGGTTTTCTTCAGTCCATTGTTCCAATCTGTCGAAGCCAATCGACATCAATTCTGGTTGGATAAAAGATGTGGCCGCGCGCGCCTTTGCCATCAAACTAGCACCTTGTCCCGCGCGTGATGCGGAATCTTGGTTTTCCAAATCAACCGATAGCGCCAATCCCGCATACACGTAAACCTTCATCGCCAGCGTTAGCAACTTCTCGACTGCCTTGAAGCAATCGAACAGAGTCTGGGGGCTTTCGCTCAATCTGTTTTGGAATTTTTGCATTTCAGGGAGCAGCGATTTTGCTTCTTCGTAGGCATTTTGCCACTCTCCGACTGTTGGGAAGATACTTTCGAGATTCCAGGTTTCCTGGACGGGAATATCACTGCGAAGTGGAAGAATATTCTTAGACATGGGTAACGTTTCTCCTATTTGAGGGTTGTAGCTGTGTGTGAGGTTGTCATGAAATAACCAGTGTGAATCATGTTATTATTAGAGCATTAACGTTGGAGAATCATACCACGGCGACGTGGTTAAATCATTTTATTCTGAATGTTTTTTCAAAAGGAAGATATTATGTTTGCAAAACTAAAGTCTATGAACCGAGAGCATCTGGCCTGGTACCTCTACGATTTTGGCAACTCGGCTTATGCCGCCGTAGTTCTATTGGCAATTTATTCGGCCTACTTCAAAGGGGAGGTCGTTGGCGGCGCTGAAGGCTCGCGTTTGTGGGGCATCTCTGTGGGGATTGCTATGTTGGTTGTTGCCGTCACTGCTCCAATTTTGGGGGCAGTGGCTGATTTCTCTGCATCCAAGAAGCGTTTCCTCTTTCTGTGCTCATCTGCCACCTGGCTTTTTACCGCCCTGCTGTTTTTTGTAGAAAAGGGTGATGTCGTCATGGGGATGGTGTTGTTTATTTTGGCTGAGATTGGATATCGCGGTGGACAAGTTTTTTATAATTCCCTGCTGCCAGAGATTGCCGAACCCGAAGAGATGGGCCGCGTCTCCGGGACGGGATGGGCAATCGGCTCTTTAGGGGGGATTCTATGTCTGGTACTGATCCTACCCCCCATCGTGATGGTCGAAGGCACCTTGATGGTGCGTCTGTCGTTGGTATTTACAGCTATCTTTTTTGCTCTATCAGCAATACCAGCTTTCAAATGGATCAAAGAACGCTCTCAGCCACAGACGCTTCCCGCAGGCGAAAATTACTTCACTATTGGCTTCGAGCGCATTGGCCGAACATTGAGATCAATTCGCAGTTTTCGTGAGTTTACCAAGTTCATTGTTGCCTTTTTAATCTACAATGATGGCATCCTCATGGCCTTAGATTTTGCCGCCATTATTGGGGCGGTGCTCTTTGGCATGAATCAACAGCAGCTTATACTTTTTATGATTGCCGTGCAGGTGACCAGCGTGATTGGCGCTTATGTGTTCGCTATCATCGGTGATCGGATTGGTTTCAAGCCTTCGCTAATCATATCTATTGTAATGATGATAGCAGTGGTATTGGGGATGCTCTTCATCCAAACTTTGACCGGCTATTTCATAATTGGAGCGTTTGCTGGGTTTGCCCTCACGGGTGTTCAATCCCTGAGCCGCACCATGGTGGGGCTATTTGCTCCCGAAGGGCGCAGTGCCGAGTTCTTCGGCTTCTTCGCCATCGCCGGGCGCACATCATCCTTTATCGGCCCAACAATATATGGTCTGCTTGCTGCTGAAGCGGCACTATGGTTCGAAGCCAATCGCGGCATGGGATTGATTCCAGCAGAACAGGCCGGGCAGCGCGTAGCGCTTGTCTCGATTGCTGTGTTCTTGTTAGTGGGGCTGGTGGTCTTACTTACTGTCAATGAAGCCAAAGCGCGTCAGGATGCGAAAGAGTACAATCGGTGAAACCATGCAAGAAATGAAGTTCCCCCGCCGGCGGATGATCCGCTCTGTGCTGAAAAGTGTTGCGCGGATCGCTTTTGATACATTCGCCAGGTTAGAGATCATTGGGAAAGAAAATTTACCTCCAAAAGGGCCTCTCTTGATAGTCGGCAATCACTTCAGTTTTGCTGACCCGGCTGCCATGATCCGCTTGGCCCCCTCGTCCATTGAGTTTTTTGCTGGAGCCAACCCCGCTTTCGCGCCGACATGGGCCGGCTATCTGCCAAAATTGTGGAGCGTTTTCTACGTCTACCGCGGCACAGGTTCTCGAAAGGCTTTGCGCTCTGCCGAGTCGGTGCTTTCCCAGGGCGGCATGTTGGGCATATTCCCCGAAGGCGGTGCTTGGGCGCAGGTGTTGCGTCCCCCGCGCCCCGGAGCGGCTTATATTGCCACTCGCACTGGCGCGCCGATTTTACCCGTCGGTCTGTACGGTATTAATGACATTTTCCCGCTTCGTTTTAGAAATAAAGTTAAAGTGACCATCAATATTGGCAAGCCCTTTGGCCCCTTCGAGACTAGCGGCCGCGGCCGGGAGCGGCGGGCGCAGTTGGACGAAATCGGTCACAGCATCATGAAAAAAATCGCCGAGATGCTCCCACCCGATATGCGCGGCCGCTACTCGGATGATCCCGCCATCCGTGCAGCTGCCCAGGATGCCGAGCGATATCCCTGGGCCGATGCTATCGAGGATGAAGTCAACAAATAGATTGCATTCTTGGAAACCGAAAAAATTATTCCCGCAATTTGGAAAATTCTCAACTTCGTTTGATTTCCAACGCGTCTTTCATTCTGTTCAGGGCAATCTCTATCGTAGCACGCGGACAGCCAAAATTGAAGCGTACATACCCCTCGCCGCCTCGACCGAACCATTCGCCAGCGTTCATTGCCACGCGGGCTTTTTGCAAAAAGAATTGATTGGGCTTTTCTTCCATTTCTGTGCCGCGGCAATCCAGCCAGGCCAGGTAAGTGCCCTCTGGTTTGGCCATACTGACTCCCGACAACTCGTTTTGGACGAAGTCGAAGACGTAGTCCCGATTGAATTCTAGATATTTCAGCAAGGCATCAAGCCAGGATTCGCCCTCAGCGTATGCAGCCTGCATGGCGATTCGCCCCAGAAGGTTGACCCAGCCGACCAAACCGCGCCGCTCTCCCTCGAATTTCTCGCGCAGATCTTTATTTTGGACTATTGCCACCGAGGCCTTCAAACCTGCGATGTTGAAGGATTTGCTGGGTGCCAGCAGGGTGATGGTGTTGGTCGCGATTTCCGCGTCCAGTGATGCTATGGGGATATGTTTGCTCTCGCTGAAAACCAAATCGCTGTGAATCTCGTCCGAGCAAATGAGTACGTCGTTGCACAGACAAATTTCTGCCAGGGCTTCTAGCTCATCTTTGCGGAAGACGCGCCCGGTCGGGTTCTGTGGGTTGCAGAGCATGAAAACGCTCGTCCGCTCGGTGATGGTGCTTTCGAAGGCGTCCATGTCGATGGTGTATTGGCCGTCGGGGCCGCGGGTGAGTTCCATTTCTTGTTGGATAAGCCCCATATTATGGGCTACTCGCAAGAAGGGACCGTACGTTGGTGTTTGGATGAGGACGCCATCGCCCGCCTGGCTGACTGTATGTGCCGCCAGGTTGAAGCCGGTCACAACGCCGGGGAGAAAAATTATATCTTGCGGGGACACCTCCCAGCCATGGCGTCGGTCGAGCCACGCTATCACGGCTTTCTTCAGTTCTTTCGATTCTGTAGGGTAACCAAATATGCCGTGATTGACGCGTTCCCGCAAGGCTTGGATCACTGCATCCGGGGAGCGAAAATCCATATCGGCCACCCACATGGGCAGCACATCTTCATCGTAAATGTTCCATTTGACGCTTTCGGTGTTTTGGCGGTTATGGATGGTATCGAAGTTGAATTGCATAGGGATTTTCCTCACGACCTCCCGCGGGTTCTGAACTCGCGGGAGGTTCATTGTTTGTAATTATAATGGCTGCCTCTCGTTACCACGCTCAAGCTCCTCTCGTTACCACGTGCAAGCTCCTCTCGTTACCACGCTCCAGCGTGGTAACGCTGGCCACAACGCTCCGCGTAGCATACTCGAAGGAGTTTGCCGCGTTCCTGGTTGGGCGACGCGGAGCGTCTCGACAAGCGTTCCAACGCAGAGCGTTGGAACGAGAGGGGTGGAGCGTTGGAACGAGTGGAACGCAGAGCATTGGAACGAGGGGAGTAAACGGCTACTTTTCATCGCTAGTGGTTGCATCGGCGTGCTCACCCACTTTGAGGGTTTTGGGCTTGATGGCAACACCAACGATGATCAAGGCAACGCCCAAAACCAGCACCACCAGCGATTGCCACATAAGGGGTTGGAAGAATCTTACGGCTAACTGCATGATGGCGGTGATGGCTTCTTGGCGGACGCGTGAGGGAATTTCGCTCAACGGCCCGATGGTTAGCAAGGTGATGATGATGGCTTGATATGCCAGCGATAGGATCAGCAGCAGCGCGCCTCCTATCGTTAACGGAATTCCCCACCAGTTGCCCAAACTTTTTAGCGTTCGCACTGTGAGGGCGAGAATTAGCAGCAATAACACCGCAGGAATGAGATAGCTCCATTGCATCAGGGCGCGGATGAGCAGCAATTGGGATTTGATTTTTTCAGGTCCAACGCCCTCGGTGTCTTCAGTATCTGCCAGCTCTTCGGTGAGTCCGAATATGTCAGGGATGTTTTTTACTAAATCGTCGAGGGATTCGTGGTAATCGCTAACCTGGTCTTCGAACCAGGGTTCGGGGAATCGACATAAATTATATAGAACTTCCTCCCCCGCAGGGGCAGCCGCCAGACGTGATTTGAAGTCGGCAATTTCTTCTTTGCTGCAAGGTTCCAAGGAATCGAAGACAACCTGAATGGCATTGCGACCATGCTCTGACTTGACTCGCTGCTTGAAGGCGGATAGGTCAAAGGCAACGTCGGGGACGCGATCATCGGAATCGAGCCATGTATAAGTGCCATCTACGGCAACAGATAGCCACTCTTCCAGGATTTCATCTGGCAGCACTTGCTTACGGATGATGATCCAGCCGTCGATGTTTACGAAACTGAGCAGGTCTACAACGTCCGGCTCGTCATCCCAGGCGATGGCTTCTCCGGATGCGTAGCGCTGTTTTGCGCGTCGTTGGGAGTACCATTGTAGCGCGGCGGGTATCAGCTCGGATTCGGTGACTATGTCGTTGAGGACTTCTTTCACCAACGGGGGATTGAAAATTACACGCCCAATGTCGTATGCCAAAATCGATATTGGGAGTAGGATCACAAGAATCACAACCATCAAAAAAGATATTGTTTTGCCCGCGATATTCATTTTACATCCTCCTCGTAAACGGATTTGCCCAAAATTAAAAAAGTTGAAAATAGTATACACTATATTTTGCTACTGGTGCACGCTCAAACCAGCAATTCTCATTATGGATGTCATCGCTTCGCTGTGCCGCACGGTTGCACAGTGTCGCCCCTAGGGCACGCAGAGCAAGGGGAGTGACATATTTAGAATTGCTGCGCTCAAACTTAGAGTGGAATGGCTTTCCGTTTTATAGTTGCTTTCTCTATCAGAGTTTCGATAGCCATATCTTCCAAAGAATCGATGCGTAGGTCGGCGTGGTCGAGGCAGAGCTGGATTGTTAATGGGTTGGGTATGGCTACACAAAAGAGACCAGCTCGCTGTGCTGCCGTGACTCCGTTGGGGGAATCTTCCAGTGCGATTGCTTCTTCTGCGTTTATATCCAGCGACTTTAATGCTAACCGATAGAGAGCAGGGTCAGGCTTGGTGTGCTCGACATCGTCGGATGTGTGCATGACTTGGAAGTATTTTAACAACCCCAAGCGTTTGAGGTGTCCATGCACCCATTTCCGGGACGAGCTGGAAGCGATGCCTAGTTTTAGGCCCAGTCGCTGTGCGTTTTGCAGGTAATTTTCTACGCCCGGCAGAATGGGTTGGGTTGCAAGTAAACCTAGCTCGCGTTGAAGTCGTTTTTCTTTTATCTCCCCACGATTGAGTCGCTGACCCACAAGAGTTTCTAAGCGTTCGATGGGATCGAAATGCTCGTCTGGTGATACGCCAATAATTTCTCCCCATTCATCGAAGGGTAGGTCTTGATTGTGTTCTCGATATATTTCCTGCCAGGATTGGTAGACTGTGCTTTCGGTATCTAGAATCAAGCCGTCGAAATCGAAAATTAGGCCCCGGATCATCTGTTCTCCTTATTGTTGGGTTATTTTATTGGTGGTCAGTGTATGTCTCATCCAGCCAGGCTTGGATGGCTCCCAGGCGAGTGCAGATATGCGCACCGGCTTTGTTTCCGGCCCGGCAGGCTGATTCGATGTCGCTGCCGCGCGATAGGGCCGCGATGAATCCAGCCGCGAAGGCGTCTCCTGCACCGGTGGTGTCGACGACGTTTACCACGGGGGTGGGTATTGCTGCGGTGACGGAATCCCCTTCGAGCCAGCAGCCCTTTTCTCCCAGTTTGACGATTACGTTGGGGACGCCGCGTTTTCTCAGGGACCGGGCAGCCCGCGCCGGGTCTTTCTCTCCAGTTAGTAGAAATGCTTCATAATCATTGCAGAGAAAGTGATTCAGGTGCGGCAGGGCGTTCCAAAGGGCCGCGCGCAGCTTGGGGTTGTTCATGCGTTGGTTGAAGACGACGTCGAGCGAGATGGTTAGTCCCTGGGATTGTAGTGTGGCTAGTTTTTCGCCAAGCTGGTTGTCGAGCAGGCCGGGCAGGACGAAGAACCCGGCTATGTGTAGGTGGCGCGCTTTGGCTGAGATTAGCGCGTTGATGTTGATTTCTGCGGCGGTGAGGGTTGCGTTGGCTCCCGATGTGTGAATAAAACGTGGCGATAGTTTGTGGTCTACCAGGCCAACGCTGATGCCGGTTGATGTGTCAGGTATGGTGCCAATGAAGCGGGTATCCACGCCTGTTCGTTTCCAGTAATTACGCAGCAGTGTTGCGGCGTCACCGCTGCCTGTGTGTGCGATGATGCCGGTAGGGATTCCCAGCGCGGCCAAACCGATGGCGGTGTTCGAAGCGCAACCGCCGGGTGAGATAATGGCATTATCAAAGCTGATTGAGTCGTGCCGCGGAACGTCGTCCACGGGGTAGCAGATTATGTCGAGTGTTACGTTTCCAAAGACGATTGTTTGCAAATCTTGTTGTGTTTGGGGCATTATTGTGGTTTAGGGATAAAGGTTGTAATTAATAGGTGCAGGGTGATTGCATAGGACATCAAATAATGATGGCGAAGGTTTTGCCATGGGCCCGCCATAGGCGTGACCGAACGGTAGGGTTGCTAATACGCATGCGCTCGGTCGGGAGACATTCGTTATCCCATGGGAGACATTCACTACCCCTTGGAAGTCCTATAAAATGTGTTAGGTTAAAAAGCAGTGGTATTTGCGTTTTGGATGGTATAATAATTACACGGTTATAAATTTGTTCATGTTTTGTAAGGAGAGAAAGCGATGAAATCACGTTCTTCAATTCGACTTGCCGTTTTTGTATTCATGTTAATTGTCTTTTTGGGAGCGACTTCTGTTCCCGCCGGTGTTGCTGTGGCCTCTTCGCAAGGCAGGCATCCTTACGTCGGTTTGACTGTAATCAATAATAGCCAATTCGATTTTTCGATCCAATTGTACGGGGCAGAGAACTATAGTATGACGGTTCCAGCCAAATCCAGAGAGGTTATTATTGTAACACGTGGGTGGTATTCGTTTACGATGAATGCGTGTAAGATATCTGAGGTTGGAACGATTAATCTCAACTTGTATCAAGTGATTCATGTTCCAGTTTGTGGCGGTAGGGCCTTGGCCCCTTACTATAAACCTCACCATGTCGATACTGCCGATTATATTAAGCCGATAAAAATCAAGATACGCAATAGAACAGAAGAGGTGATTGATTTGTATCTGCGAACGCTAGACAATGATTACTTCATCCATTTTGAGCCTGGTGAAATTAAGACTCAGATCGTTATCAAATCCGGGGATCAATACGTTTATAGTTTTGTTGCTTGCGATGCATTACAGTCGGGTTATTATACGGCCCGAGTGGTTCCTCCGCTTGATTTGGAGTGTGCTAGCGAGTGACGATGTATTTAATTGATTCTCATCAGAAGCGGTGTGCGGGTTTAGCAAATCCCGCTTTGTAGCTAGAAGCAGACTTCGGAAGTCTTTGAAAACGCATTTATTGGCGAAATAGGTCACTGGAGACTTCCGAAGTCTTGACCTTTCCTCATATCGGGAATTACTGGTGCGGGTTTTAGTTATGAGGCATGAATTACGTATCTTTTCGATATTGGTGAAGGATTTCAAAATGCACCAACTGTTCAGCGGATACAGAGCGGATTAGCGGATAGGTGCCGATGCTTGTAGACTTATCTGCTTGCCACTGGCAGGCAACACGGATGTGCGCATGCGGATGCACGCAAAGCAAGCGAAGCGATCTGCTACCCATCCGCTGTCTAGTTTGAAACTCCACCCCGACTTTTTAAGATGATACGGAATTATTAACAAAAGATGCCCCGGTTTTATCGCATTGGGGCATCTTTTGTATAGAATTGGTTTTCAGTTCGTAACCGTTCATCTCCCCTTATCGCGCCTGAGGTGACAGTCACTTATTTGATCTGTTTTAGAATAAAATCTACCCCCTTACGAGAAATTTAACTTGCATAGATGGTTTCGGAAGTGACTGTCACCTTTCGGGGTAATGGGGGGGCTGAATAATTACTTTAGTGCATATTATAGGAGTGTATATTATGAATATCCCCTATGGTCCTATTCTCGTGGTAGAGGATGTTGTTCATATTTTAGAGTTGTTGGCTGTCACCCTGCGCTTCAAGGGGTATCCGGTGGTTACGGCGAAAAATGGTGAGGAAGCCCTGGAACAAATTGGTAAGGAGCGACCGGCTTTGATCGTGTCCGACATATTGATGCCCAAGATGGATGGTTATGCTTTGGTGCATCGTTTGCGTCAGAACCCAAAAACAAGTCAGATTCCTATCATCTTTGTGTCGGCTACCTATGTCACATTGGAGGATAAAGCTTTTGCTATGGATTTGGGGGCGGCGAAATTTCTCGAGAAGCCGGTCGATACTGAAGAGTTTTTACTAACTATTGCCGAGCTTTTGACCCAAGGACCGCCCACGATTCCGCAGCCGATGAGCGAGAGTGATTTTTACTATGGCTATCGAGAACGTTTGGAGAATAAACTCCGTCATAAAAGGCAGCAAATCACCCGCACGAAACGATTGCTGAAAACCTTGCCGGACGATCAGAAACCGGCTTTCGAGGCATTATTGAAGGAAGCACTGTTTCATCAATCAGAGATACAGGCAGAGCTTGAGAATCTTGAGCAAATTCTTGCTCAGGGAGTTGATGAATTGTAGTCATTTTGTATAAACTCAATTTTGGGGATGAAACAAAAGTGGCCCACCCGCCCATGACATTGTTGTGTGGCGGGTGTTTTCTAGCTTCCCCCCGTGGCGGGGGGATTGAGGGGGGTGGGGAGTGAAAGTTTATCTCAGCAGAGCATCAAACTCTTGTAAATCAACACGCGAAGTTAAATCCAGACTCAAGGGGGTTACAGAGACCACCTTTTTAACGTGCAAAGTATGGGCATCAGTATGCTCTGGGGTTTGTTTCCAATTTTTAGAAACACGATAGCCT
>JAYELX010000326.1:0-2691 GCA_034717875.1 Chloroflexota bacterium
GGATCAAATACGTTCATGGAGGAGCGGCACTCCAAGAAGTAGTCCTGCCAGTCTTACACGTCCATAAAACGCGTGAGGACGATGTCCGCAAGGTGGATGTAGAGATATTACGAAATGGCTCTTCCCTGATTTCCACTGGCCAGCTTGCGGTCGTTTTCTATCAAAAACAAGCTGTCTCCCCAAAAATGCAGGCCAGGCAACTGCGAGCGGGACTCCACACTCAAAGCGGAGAGCTGATTTCCAACACCGAAGAACTCACCTTTGACCTGAGCGCAGAAAATCCACGTGATCGCGAAGTAAAAGCTCAGTTTGTGCTCAGCCGCAAAGCAGAACAGGCAAATGATCAAGAAGTATTTCTGAGACTAGAAGAGCCCGTGCCCAATACGCGCCATTATCGTGAATATAAATCCATCCGTTATACATTGCGCCGTTCCTTTACAAGCGACTTTGACTTTTAGCAGGTGACATTTTATGAACAAACTCGACCATAAAATCAATCAGCATTTTCAAGGGCTAGTTGTCCGCAAAGACCTGGTCAAAACCGTTAAGGGCAATGCCATTGTCCCATCTTACGTTTTAGAGTATTTATTGGGTCAATATTGCGCTACTTCGGATAAAACCAGTATTGAAGCTGGAATTGAGACGGTAAGAAAAATCCTGCGTGAGCATTACGTCCACCGCAACGAAGCAGACCTGGTCAAATCAAATATCCGTGAAAAAGGTTATTTGAAAGTCATCGATAAAATCAGCGCCCGTCTCAATGATAAAAAGGATGCTTACGAGATTTCTTTTTCCAACTTGGGAATTCGAGAAGTATTAATTGACGCAGATACTATCAAAAGAAACCCAAAGCTATTGGTCAGCGGGGTTTGGTGTATCGCGGAGGTTGAGTATCAATACTCGAAGGATAAACGAGTAACGCCCTGGATGCTTGAATCGTTGAAACCTGTTCAAGTTTCGAGATTCAACTTCGAGCAGTACCTGGAAGCCCGACAATGTTTCACTACCGAAGAGTGGGTAGACCTTTTGATGCAGAGTATCGGCTTGAACCCAGAAATGTATGGATGGCGGGACAAACTCACCCAACTTACCCGATTGATCCCCTACTGTGAGCGAAATTATAATCTTATTGAGTTAGGCCCGAAGGGTACGGGAAAGTCTCATATTTATTCCGAGTTTTCCCCCCACGGCATTTTAATCTCCGGAGGGGAAGTCACCGTACCAAAGTTGTTCGTCAATAACCGCACTGGAAAAATAGGCCTGGTCGGGTATTGGAGTGCGGTCGCGTTTGACGAGTTCACTGGGCAAAAACGAAAAAACACTGCCCTGGTCGATATTCTCAAAAACTATATGGCCAATAAATCATTCTCCCGGGGGATTGAAACCCTAGGAGCAGAAGCATCCATGGTGTTTGTGGGTAATACAAACCATAACCTGGCATATATGCTCAAACATGAGGACCTATTCGAACCTATCCCAGAACAATATTATGATTCTGCCTTTTTAGACCGTTTGCATTTCTACATTCCCGGATGGGAAATGGAAATAATTCGAGACGAGATGTTCTCAGAAGGCTATGGTTTTATATTGGATTATTTTGCTGAAATCCTTAGGCATCTTCGAGATTATGATTACTCCCAAAAATACGCCCAGCATTTCGAATTATTGAGTGGCCTTTCCACACGCGATCAAGATGGGATCAATAAAACGTTTTCTGGGTTGATGAAAATTCTCTTCCCAAGTGGTGAGGCGAGCCGAGAAGATATGGACATGATCTTGATGTACGCGGCAGAAGGCCGAAAGCGGGTCAAAGATCAATTAATGAGAATCGATCCGACTTACGCAGAAGTGACATTTGGCTATCAGTCCTTAAATGACGATGTTGTTCATGACGTCAAAACCCTGGAAGAAAAAACCTATCCCCAACATTACTACCAACATACAAAAACTGGCGAAAAAGATACGTCAGAATCTATCTTCTCCGATGATAAAACCCCTATCCGTGAGGAGCTAGATGAGCATGAACTCATTGACCGGGGAGAGAGTGATCAGGTTGAGTTCAAATCCACCCTCCGCTGGAACTTGTATGCAGGGCAGATTGATAAAGACATCGAATACAGTGTACTTAAAACAATTGTTGCTTTCCTAAATAAGGAAGGGGGCACGCTCTTGGTTGGTATCGAGGACGACGGCAGCGTGCTTGGGATTGAGCCTGATCGTTTCTCCAATGAAGACAAGTACTTACTTCACTTTGGCAATCTAGTCAACGATAAAATTGGCAAACAACACGCCGACTACATCCGCTGGGGTTTACGCGAGATTCAGAGCAAACGCATCCTACGAGTGGATTGCAGTCCCAGCCCAGACGCTGTTTTCTTGGAAGGGAAAGACGGGGAAGAATTTTATATTCGGACAGGACCAGCTTCCGTGCAGCTCAGCGCTAGTGAAGTGCTTGAGTATTCGAGGAAGCATTTTCGGTAATAATCAGAGGGGATAGAAAATGGCAAAGTATACTCCTATTTATGAATATTTATCAGAACTGCCTCAATCCAGGAATGAGATCATCTTGACCTTTGATCAAATAGAAAAAATTATAGGTGATGATTTGCCAAAGTCTGCTTATGAATATCGACCATGGTGGAGTAATGAGCAAAAAGGCAGTCATGTGCAGGCTAAATCATGGCTGAACGC
>JAYELX010000327.1:0-2689 GCA_034717875.1 Chloroflexota bacterium
TGATTACGAAATATATGTATATACTCTGGCAACGGGACGCATTCGTCAAGTTACTTATAATTCTTGTGCTGATTGGAGTCCTGTCTGGTCACCTGATGGCAGTAAGTTTGCTTTTTATTCCGATTGTGATGGCAATCGAGAAATATATGTAATGAATATTGATGCGAGCAACCGCCGTCGTCTCACTTACGAAAATGCCATAGACTGGTTCCCGGCTTGGTCACCCGATGGAGATTCAATCACTTTTACATCTTATCGTGGTGGGCGTTATAATGTTTTTGTCATGGATGCCGATGGCTCCCGACAAACTTCCTTGGCCCCTGGTTGTGTGTCGGGTTTTTCCCCAAACGGCAAAAAAATTCTTTATGGTCAATATTGCAATACAGACGACTATGGGGCTATCTCGATTATGAAGGCGAATGGATCTAATGCCAGAGTTATGGATGATAATTCTAATCGTAATGCCGTGTGGTCACCTGGGGGAGGATATATTGTCTTTCAATCTAAACGCACCGGCAATGCTGAAATCTGGATAATGGACGCGGATGGGAGCAACCCGGTTCAACTTACTAATAATTCAGCCAAAGATGCCGCTCCTGACTGGCAACCTAATAGTATGGTGTGGAATGCCGAGAATACAGATTCTCTAAGTTCAACCGCCAGCCATCAAGCAGGCGACACATCTGTATCGGTCATGGATGATATGACAGTGGTTTTCATCCCCTCGGGGGAATTTTTAATGGGGCTGACTACCGATCAGGTAAAGACTTTGTTGAGCTATTGTCCTGAGTGCGAAGAAGCCGATTTTGACCCTGCCAAGCCATCACATCAAGTTTATGTCGACGGTTTCTGGATTTATCAAACTGAGGTTACCAATAGCATGTATGGGCGTTGTGTAGATGCAGGTTCGTGCAGTTCTCCCAATAATAGCAGCTCTCAAACTAGATCAAGCTACTTTAGGAATTCTGACTACGATAATTATCCGGTTATGCGCGTGAATTGGTTTGATGCTGAGCAATATTGTCGTTGGATCAATGGAAGGCTACCTACGGAAGCTGAGTGGGAAAAAGCCGCCAGAGGCACAGGTGGTAGATTGTTCCCATGGGGAGATCAAACACCAAATACAAGCTTGGCAAATGTATACCCTTTAAACGACGATACAGTTGCCGTAGGTTCGTATCCAAAAGGCGCAAGCCCGTTTGGAGTATTAGATTTGGTTGGGAACGTTTACGAATGGATGGCTGATTGGTACTCTCCCAATTACTATGAGAATTCTGATGCAATAAACCCTATTGGTCCTGTAAATGGTGAGATGGGGCAACGTTCTGTGAGGGGTGGTTCCTGGGGGTGGGGGATTCCCTTTGCAAGTGCTGCATTTCGTGATTGGTGGGAACCCAAAAAGACAGGATCGGGAGTCGGTTTCCGATGTGTGCTGGATGAGATCCATTAATTTGTTGTTCGTGCTGAAAAATAGGCGCAGTATCTGTTTTGTTAGCTCAGAAATGTTGCTCATATAAATTGCTTGAGCGAATTTCGGGGTGGTTCACGGTTAAGGTAACACTTTTTGTAAAATATCTCAGCGCCGGTCGAGTGTTTTCGCTGTAGTTTAGTGAAAATGTATCGAGACCTAGCGGCCTAATACAGCAATATTCCCTTCAATAACCCGCAAACTTGGTCTCGATACAAATTCTCCGCTAGCGCTCCGAATTCACTCGACCGGCGTTTGCTCTATGAATGTGTAACCTTAATTTCCTTTCCATATGAACCATCCCATTTTTCTCCTTCCCAATAGGGACATCGGTGTGCGCTTTGCACACTAAATTATGGATAGAAGTTGTCCAAGCATTATAGTCACAGACGGATCTATCAATTCACCAACATGAACCATGACCAAATTCGATAACCCTATGTATGCAATTGCTCTCGATTATTCCTCCGCATGCAGAAGTTTCTGTTTTTCCTTCCAAAATAAACAAACGTCAAATATACAACCACAAAACAACTTCACATAACTATCATTATCCGCCCACTTTCCCCCAAAACCCGTCGCGTAAGTGTGGTTTTCAGGGGGTCAAGGCTGGAAATTGGCGACGTATAATTGTTTTTTAATTGTTGACTTTCACCACAACGCAGTAGTTTTGGGCTTCCAGGTCGCTGCGGATGGTTTTGATATCTGCGCACGCACCCTCTCGAAACATTATCGTCTCACAAGAATTCATTTTTAGCGTACAATTCCCGTCGCATAATTGCTAAAAAATGCTTTTTGCCTTACACTATAGATAAGCTATTTTCCTTGCTTTCATACACTTTCCTTCGTAAATATTCGCGCAGTGGTAGTGGTAAAGAAGCAAGTGATGGCAATGCATATTCGCTTGCTTTGCATACGGTGTACACCCATTTGGCGTGCCTTGCTTTGCCACACGGTGTGCACCCACTTGGTGTGCCTTGCTTTGCATGCCTACAGCAACGGCAACGGCAACGACAACGGCGACGGCAACGTCACGGCGTGTCGTGCCTTCGACAAGTAACTGTCACCTGTGTAACCGAGTTGTCACTTACCAACTAACCATCACCCGTGCAAGTTATATGGCTGAGACATCTATCCATGCATCTAAAAAACGGACAATCGATAACAGCTCCCTTCCTCCCAGCATCAGCGGAGGTAATTTCCTTCGAGCATAGAGAAGGA
>JAYELX010000328.1:0-2688 GCA_034717875.1 Chloroflexota bacterium
TAAAACCCGACAGGTTTCCACAATCGTCTTTGAAAAAGCGCATCTGGGCTACCTGAGACCGCTTTTGGATGAGATTCCACTAAAAACCTGTCGGGTTTGAAACCAATAAATGGGAAAGTTATTTAATCACGATTCCTTACCCGAAGAATCCCCTCCACCCGTAGAATCTCAAACTACCTTCGCCGACTGCCTCTACCAGAAATAAGGGAGGCCCAATAGATTAATTGCATAATGGCCGTAAAGAGCGCAGCAACGTACGTCAGCGCGGCGGCATTGAGCACAGAATTGACCCCCTTTTGCTCTTGCTGGGTGCGGATCAAACCTGATTGTGACAAAAGCTGTTTTGCACGCGCCGATGCGTTCAGCTCCACGGGGATTGTTGCCAGGGCAAATATGGCCCCACCGGAAAAGACGAATACGCCCATCCAGGCCAGGTTGACCATGTTGAGGAACAGGCCAATCATGATCAATATCCAGCCCAAATATGAGCCGATATTGACGGCCGGAACCAGCATGGTGCGAAAACGTAAAGGCAAATATCCTTCCTGGTCTTGCATGGCGTGGCCCAGCTCGTGGGCGGCGATGGCTAATGAAGCCACGGATTTCCCCCGGTAGACCCCCTCCGACAATTTCAGCACCTTGCTTCTGGGGTTGTAGTGATCGCTCAATTTGCCGCCTACGCCCTGGATTTCGACATCGTACAGGCCGCCAAAACGGATCAGACGTTGGGCCGCTTCGGCTCCGCTGATGCCGCTGCTGACGGGTATCCGCTGCCATTTGCGATAGGTTGAATTGACGTATATTTGGGCCGCCAGAGTCAAGATAAATGCCGGGGCCATGAAAATCAAGTAATAGGGATTGTAGAACATAATTATTTTGACTCCTCGATCAGTACTTCCAACACTTTTACGGCTTTATCCAATTGTGGGTCGCGGCCGTTTTGGATGTCTTCATCGTTGAGGATGATAACTTGGTCGGAGGGCAGGCCAAATGATTCAGGGTCGAAACCCTCATCAATGGCGGCTTGTGCCACAACTGCGAGGGGAAAATCAGGCTTTAGCCCAACCTCGTGAATCAGCTGCTCGTCCGGTGTCAGCCAACGCGCGATGGTCACACGCAACGCACCCTGGTTGTCGCTCAGGGGAATCCAGTTTTGCACGGAACCTTTTCCAAAGGTGGTAGTTCCCACAAGCGGCGCTCGCTCGTAATCCTGAATAGCACCGCTGACAATTTCAGATGCCGATGCAGTTCCCGTATTGACCAGAACCACCAGAGGAATCTCGGTGGCCAGGCCATCCCCTTTAGCTTCGTAAGTATCACGGGAATCGTCGCCATATTCTTCGTACATAATGGTGCCCTCGTCGATAAATTCTGATGCTACTTCGACAGCTGTCACCAGATAGCCGCCGCCGTTGTTGCGCAGATCGAAAATCAAACCGACCGGGTCTTCTTCCAGAAGTTCTTCTATGGCATTGCGCAATTCGTCCCGGGTATCTTCGCCAAAGGTCAAAAGATGAATGTAGGCAATATCGTCATCTAGCATGCGGTAATCTACGCTGGGAATGGTGATCTCGGCGCGGGTGATTTCGACGTCGAATGGTTCGTCCACGCCCTCACGTTGGATAGTCAGTATGACCTTCGAGTTTGCCGGGCCGAGCACGCGGCGGATAACAAGATTGCCATCGATGCCGGTCATGTCTTCTCCATCCACGGCAATGATTTCGTCACCGGGCATCAGCCCCGCTTGCTCGGAGGGTGAGCTTTCCATGGGGGCGACAATGGTTAGATATTCACGATTGGGGTCAACCCAGGCCCCAATTCCTTCGTAAGTTCCATTTAGGGGGATGTTGGCTTGAGTAAATTGATCTGGCGTCATGTAGGATGTGTGCTGATCGCCCAGGGCGTTCAACATGCCGCTGATTGCGCCGTAGACCAGGGCCTGGTTGTCAGGATTATGGGCGAAAGTCCAGCTTTCCCAGAAAGGGACGAAAAGTTCCTGTAATTCCTCAGGCGTGCCGGTGTCATCTCCGCTTGGGATTACCAGGGTTTCGTAGGTTGTGTTGGGCGTGTATTCGAAGGTTGCCAGCATCCCTTGTATTGCGCCATTCATCAATGCTTCGTCATCGACGGGTTGATCTACATATTGCTCGTGGACAATGTCCCATGCCTCCCAGAAGGGAGCAAACGATTCATCGAGTCCCGATGGCTGAGTGTTTGGTGATGAGGCTGGGGCGGTGCTGCTTTCCTCCCCCAAAGAGGGCAGCAGATTTGGAACAATCGAGCCATCTTGTGGAAAAATGAATCTCCCCGTGAGCAGACCGGCCGAAAATGTGCCCACCAGCAAGATGGAGAGAATGACGAGAGCGGATAAAATGGCGACAATTTTTTTCATTTATTGAACTCCTTGATATTCAGCGTAGCGATGTATTGTTTCCATGATTCCGGATCACTGACTTGTTGGACATAGTCCAGAATCGCCTTGCCATCTAAAGCATAGAGTGGGTGGCACGAAGTTGGCGCAGCCCCATTTGGAGCGTGAACCACTGAGTCCACCAGGGGCGCGACCAGATCGGCCTGCGAGAGTTCGGGCGCGATTTTCTCGGCAGTTAAAACGACGGTTTTTGCAGTCAGGGCTAGTTCTTCGTCAACGCCCTTGTTTTTGCCAATCCGGGCATTGCCTTCGGCGTC
>JAYELX010000329.1:0-13651 GCA_034717875.1 Chloroflexota bacterium
TGACCAAACGCTGCGCCTAATTATCGAAGATGACGGCAAAGGTTTTGATGTTGAGGCCGCCTTGCAGCGCGCTGTCGAAGGAAAAAGTCTGGGGCTGCTGAGCATGCAGGACCGCGCTAAGCAAGTTGGCGGGTGGCTGAAAATCGAATCGATTCCCGCAAGCGGAACCAAAATCCACGTCCAAATTCCCATTTCGCTCACAGAAGAAGGCCCTCTCCCAGCCTGATCTCCTGACACCTGACACCTGACACCTGACACCCGACACCCGACACCCGACACCTGACACCTGACACCTGACACCTGACACCCGACACCTGATTACCTGGCCCCTACAATCGTATATAATAGGAATAATCCTATGAAAATAATCCGAACCCTGATGGTAGACGACAGCCCCGAATTTATAGAAGCAGCGCAACGCTTCCTGGAAACTGATCCAAGCATCGAGGTCATCGAGTATGTCCATTATGGCAAAGATGCCCTCGACCGAATCCGTTCCTTGCAGCCTGACCTGGTGCTGTTGGATATTAACATGCCGGACGTGAACGGCCTGGAAGTGCTGCGCCAGGTCAGGGAATACGCTCATCCACCCAAAGTCATCATCTTGACTCTATACGACAATATCGAATATCAGAAGAAAGCAAAGAAATTGGATGCGGATGGCTTTGTCCAAAAGTACGATTTTGGAGTCGAGTTGCTTCCGCTGATCCACTCACTGTTTGCAGATAACTGACCGCTCGATGACATTAAATAAAGAGTGGTGATTATCTAGCAAGTGATGCACCCAGGTGACAGTCACCTGCAAAAATATCTTGTCCCGAAAAACACACTGGTCAACAAGATGATTTAGAGTGTAAGTCGAATTTTTAGGTGACTGTCACCTCACACAAAAATCTTTATCACTTACCTTAAACTCATCAAAATCTCCTTGATACAACACCACCATGAATTCAAAAACGCTGATCGGATTAATCAATAACACCGCCTTGCTTCTGGCCCTGGCCCTTATCTACGACACAATTGCACTAAAACGGCGCGCCGAGAGACCTTTGGCACAGGTGCTAGCTGGGATACTATTAGGCGCAGCCGGCATCGCCGTAATGCTGATCCCTTGGGAATTCAGCCCGGGAGTGATTTTCGACACTCGCTCGATACTGCTCAGTGTGGGAGGCCTTTTCTTTGGATCTATCCCCACACTTATGGCCGTACTTATGACCAGCGCTTTCCGCCTTTTCCAGGGTGGAGGTGGCGCATGGACGGGCGTTGCCGTCATCATCACCTCAGGCGGAATCGGCCTGGCGTGGAGACATCTGCGTAAAAAATGGTTCGACGAAATCTCCCCGCTCGAACTGTACATCTTTGGCATCAGCGTTCACATCAACATGCTATTGTGTATGCTATCACTGCCCCAACCGATCGCTGCTAAAGTGCTGTCTACAATCAGCCTTCCTGTGATGCTCATATACCCTGCCGGCACAACCCTGCTGGGAATGCTGATGGTATCCCGGCTTGCGCACCGGCAAATGGAACAAGCCCTGCGGGAAAGCGAAAAGAAACTTCGTCAACAGAACCTGGAAATAAAAAGCCTGTACTACGCCTCCGAGGCACTGTTCTCCTCCGATGAGCCAGACACACAAGAGTTGGCCAAGACAATTGTCGAAACAATACTGAATGAATTCGATCAATCTAATTGCAGCCTATTTATAGTAGATCAAAAAGCCCAGCAATTGCGGCGCGCAGCAGCAGCCGGACCGTATTCGGCCGAGGTCAAAAAAGGGCAATTGAAGCTGGATGGCCCAGGGCTGGTTCCAGCTTCCATCCGCTCCGGCGAAATCATCAACGTGCCCGACGTGCTTTCACATCCGGGTTATGTCGCCAACTGGGATGCTGCCCACTCCGAGATGGCCATTCCACTCAAGATAGATAAGCGCGTCATTGGGGTAATCGATGTACAAACAGCGCAGCAGGCCGGCTTCAACAAAAAAGACGAGCGATTAATATCCATATTTGCAAATCGAGCCGCGCTGGCACTGCAAAGCGCCCACTTGTTCAACCAAACCCGCCAACAAGCCGAAGAACTCAAAGACATCAACATCACGCTCGAAAAACGCGTGCGCCAACGCACCTCCGAATTACAGGTTTTCAACGAGCTTTCCCGGGAAATCGGCTACACTCTGGAATACACCGAACTCTTCGAATTGATGTTCCGTCACTTGCATCGAGTCATGGATTACGACGTAGCCGCTGGTTTAATCCGCTTGGATGACCATTGCGAGCTGCACCTGAGATCAACCCGCCCCCTCCCCGCTGCCGTTCAGCAAGAACTTGTCGAATCCCTGACTGGCACATTCTCGCGCATGAGCGGCCAACCATTGAATAGAGAAAATTTACGCATCCGCCCCTTGACCCCGGACGCTGACATCGAGATAACGCCCATCGCACAATTAGGCTCGAAGTTTCAAGTGCCGCTCATTACGGGGACGCAGCGGCAAATTGTGGGGTTGCTCTTCATCGGCGCCGAACAAGAAGCAGCCTTCGACGAAAATGCCATCAGATTGATCTATACCCTCTCCAACCAGGCTTCGGTCTCCATCCAACGGCTGCGTGACTTGAGGGCTGTCGAGCAAAAACGCCTGGAGACGCTTGTAGATCGGATACCCGCTGGTGTGCTCCTGCTGGATGAAGATAAACATCTGGTGCTGACCAACCCCGCCGGGGATGAATATCTGGCTTTGTTGACAGGATCAACCCAGGGCGAGACTCTGACTCATTTGGGGGAGGATTCCGTTGAAAATTTACTCCGCCCCCGTGATGATGGACATCCCCACGAGATCAGCATCACAGACCCCACCCGGCACACATTCGAAGTAGACAGCCGTCCCGTAGAAACTGGCCCGGAAGCGGGGGGCTGGGTGCTGACCCTGCGGGATGTGACCTGGGAGCGAGATCTGCTGGCCGCCGAGAAAAGCCGCCGCCAAGAATTAGATGGCTTGTACACTCTCTCCCGCGAGCTTTCCAAAACTGATCTATCCAAAAATATACTCACCGCCATTGTGAAGCAAGCTATAAAAAACCTACATGTCACCTTTGCGCGCCTTCTGCTGCTCGAAGACGATACATTCCGCTGTCGATCTGCCCATCCCTTACGGGTACTAAAACGGGACCTGGGCGTGGACGAAGCAAATGCAAAATTGGCCTGGCCCCATTACCAACGCGCATTGAGAGAAGGCGAACCGCTCATCCTGAACCGCGACGATCCAAGATTGAGCACAGAAGAAAAACACGCTCTATATCTAGATATGGCCACCTACATCTGCTTGACCCCGCTAAAAGTTGGTTTGGAGTCGCTCGGAGTGTTAGTTCTGGGAGAGATTCGCAATGTAAACCGTGAGCCTTTCGACAAGAGGAAATTCAACCTGGCCACGACTATCGCCGATCAGGCCGCCAGCGCATTGCAACGCGCCTCCCTGCACGAGGAAACATCTCGACACTTGCAGCGTCTCAATGCCTTGTGTGAAATCGACAAAGTTATCTCTACCAGTCTCGACCTGGAACTGATCATCTCTGTAATTATCCAGGAGACATTGACGCAATTGGGAGTAAACGCCGCTGATATATTGCTATACAACCCCAACACACTAGCATTGGAATACGCTCATGGCAGCGGGTTTATTTCGGAAGTAAACGCCGCTTACACCATCCATGCTAGTGATGATCCCGCCTGGCAAGCTTTATATGAAAACGAAATCACCATAACAGAGAACATCGATTTCAAATCTCGCCATCTCGCTGAGGAATATTTCGTCGTTTATTGTTGCGTTCCGCTAATCGCCAAAGGTAACAAGCAAGGTGTGTTGGAAATATTCCACCGCAAACCGCTGCCTCGAGACGAAGATTGGTTAGGTTTTTTGAAAACTCTGGCCGGACAGGCTGCCATTGCTATCGATAATGCCGCCTTGTTCGAAAATTTACAGAGTTCCAACTTCGAGCTTTTTATGGCTTATGACAGTACTCTGGTAGGGTGGGCAGATGCTCTCGAGCTGCGCGATATCGAAACCGAAGGTCATAGTCAGCGCGTCACGAAATTATCTCTGCGTTTAGCGAATGCCCTGGGCATCGACACAGAAAATATCGAACATATCCGTCGCGGTGCGCTGCTGCACGATATCGGCAAGATGGGTGTCCCCGATGTCATCTTGTTCAAGCCAGGAAAACTCAATCAAGCTGAGCGGAAGATCATAGAGCAGCACCCGGTTTTCGCCTATAACATGCTCAAATCCATCAAATATCTGCGCCCATCGCTGGATATTCCTCTCTATCATCACGAGCGTTGGGATGGCAGCGGTTACCCGGAGGGATTAAAAGGAGAAAAAATCCCGTTATCTGCACGCCTTTTCGCCGTCGTGGACGTGTGGGACGCGCTCATATCCGACCGGCCCTATCGCAAAGCCTGGCCCAAAGAGAAAGCTCTAGCTCACATCCGCGCACAATCTGGAAAGCACTTTGACCCACAGGTGGTAGAGGTGTTTTTGGAATTGGTTGAGGGGTAGGGAATCAGTGGATCAGTGGATCAGTGGATCAGTGGAACAGGAATCAGTGAATCAGGAATCAGTGAATCAGGAATCAGTGAATCAGGAATCAGGGGGTCAGTGGGTTGGCAGGAATTCTAAATATGGACTGCAAAACTAGCAAAAACGCCAGCAATTCCCAATGTAGCTCACAAAACTTGGATAGCGATTGTCTTCGTGAAGCACGCTCGCTTCGTTTTGCGTACCTTTGGTATGGCGTGCATCCGCATGCGTGCCCCCGGCGAGCCCTGGGCTGCCAGACCGAGCGGCGGTCATTTCGAGCTGTTTTTAGAAAAACGACTTACAAATTAGGTCAAATCGGGAATTGCTGGTCTGAACTCAATAATGAAACCGAGGGGAAGCTAGTTAATTTATGGAAACCACGCCAAATCAATCGCGGATCATATTTCTCGATTCTTTTCATCTGTTGATATATTAATGCTATAATAAAGCAAGTAACCATTCACACCCCTGTTTCCCAAAGGATAGTGAAGGTGTCCCCACCGAACGCCCACGCTCGGTCAGGAGACCATCGCTATCCCGTAGATAAGAAAAATTTGCTAGGGGGAGTGAATAATTACTAAAGCAATAAAGGGGTGGATAGGATATAAATAGAGCAGGAGTTGATCATGGAAATTGAAGCAAAGTTCACTTTATCTGATGTAGTAACATTCCAGAGCTTGCAAGCCACCGACCACATCAACGATTTCACGCTTTCAGCACACCAAATCCAGCAAGTACACGATACTTACTTGGATACAGAGGAACGATTGATTCTGGCAAGCGGCTACAGTTGCCGCCTCAGGGAAACTGAGGCAGAGGTGTTGATAACGGTCAAAGGGCTGGGGAGAGCCAATGGCGCCATCCACCGTCGAAAAGAGTTGGAGGTTTCGCTCCCGGCCTACCAAGCGCCCCAGGAATGGCCTAAGAGTCCAGCCCGTAATCTCATATTGCAGTTGATAGAAGAAGCTCCATTAATTCCACTCTTTGATCTTCAACAAACACGGGTTTACCGCCGCATGACTCAGGGGGAACGAGAAATAGCGCAGTTGAGCCTTGACAATGTGCACATTGTCTCTGGTAATAGAAAGCAGAGACATTTTGAGCTAGAGGTTGAGCTATGCGCTCAAGGAACTCAGGACGATCTAACATCCATTGTGGCCCACCTGCAAGACGAATGGGAACTAGAGCCTGAACCTCGGTCAAAATTCGAACGATCGTTGACATTTATGAACGCAGACTCGCCAGATGGACAATTACTGACACCGCAGGAAAACGCCATTTGTGTGCAAATCGCTAAACGGGACGATCTCTATGGCCGGCGAGCACAAGGTCTACTAATACTAGACAAGGGGGTTCCCCAAGATGAGGTCGCTCAAGACACAGACAGAACACCCCGGACAATCCGCCGCTGGCTGATGGCTTTCCAAGAAAAACGATTAGGCACTTTCCCCAAGCGCATTTTCATAGAAACCCTACCAGTCCCAGCAGTCATCCTCCCTGAAATGCCGGCTGAGCAGCCTCCTCCCCCAGAACCGGAAGAAGCCGACCAATCCCAAGCCGAGCCGCAGCCGCTCCAAGAATTGCTAAAACGCTACCTGGTGGATCAGGCTCACGCCCGCGCGGTTGCTGACCACGCCCTGGCGCTCTTTGACCACCTCAACGAATTCCACAATCTAACGCCAGAACGACGCCCCCTCCTAGAAACAGCCGCGCTGCTGCACGACATCGGTTTGGCATCGGGTTCCAAGGGGCATCACAAGACGGGACGTGACATTCTCCTGGACCATCCCCCACAAGAATTAGATGAAGAAGAACGCCTAATAGTGACGCTGACCACTTATCTACATCGCAAGCGCATGACCCACAAAAAAGTTGATAAAAAAGCGTCTAAAAAGGCTTTCTCTGCTTTATCGAAAAAGGTGCGCGATGAAGCCCTAACCCTGTCCGCTTTGGTTCGTATAGCTGATGGGCTAGATTGCTCCCAAAGCCAGAGCAGCGCAATAGATCAAGTAGTAGAAAGAGAGGGTTTAATAGATATTAAAGTCACTGGCCCACACGCCACCGAAGACGCCGCCCGCGCTCAGAAGAAGAGCGACCTGTGGGAATTATTATTCAAGACGGATTTGCGGTTCAGGCCAGAGCAGCCCACGGATGAAAATCAAACAGCAATTGAGCTCGCATCTTTGGAACTACCCATGTATCCGGGACTGCACGCGGATGACACAATGACCGAGGCAGCCCGCAAGACATTCGCATTCCACTTCCAGCAGATGCTGCACTATGAAGAGAAAACTCGCGAGAGCGAAAACATTGAGAAATTGCATAAAATGAGGGTTGCCACCCGGCGGATGAGGGCCGCGTTCCATGTTTTTGGCAACCATCTAGACAAGAAAGGGCTAAAATCCATTCGCAAAGATTTAAAGCGTACTGGTCGTAAGCTGGGTGCTATGCGTGACTTAGACATTTTCTGGGATAAGACCCAACGCTACCTTGACAAGCTGCCGCCAGAGCGACAAGGGGAGCTAGAACCACTTCGCGAAGTGTGGGAGGAAGAACGCGAACAAGCCAGGGAAGAGTTACTGGCCTACCTAGATGGAGACACTTACGCCCAATTCAAGGAGCGTTTCGCCAAACTGCTGCAAACAAATGATTTCTGGAAATATTCCCCCATAACAAAGAAAGGCAAAGCAAAGCCTTATCGAGTGCGGCATGTTGTGCCAATAAGTATATATAAGTGCATGGCGGGCGTTTTGGCTTATGATGAATGGGTCACCACCCCCAACGTCCCCTTGAAACGGTTGCACCGACTTCGCATCTCAGGCAAGCGTCTGCGCTATACGTTAGAGTTCTTCGAAGAAGTGTTATCACCCCAAACCGATGATGCCATCAAAGAGATGAAAAAACTCCAAGACCATCTGGGCGAAATTCAGGACGCGCTAGTAGCCAGCGAATTGCTGCGCGATTTTTTGACCTGGGGCACGTGGGGACACTCCAAAGGTAAAAAACAAACCAGTCTACCTCAAGAACCTATCCTCGCGCCCGGCGTTGCGACCTATTTAGCAGATAGGCAAGGAGAGCTTTATAGACAATTACGCACTTTCCCAGAGATCTGGGCCTTTTTTCAGAGCGATGAGTTCAAGCTTATGATGGCTGAGGTGATGGCTGCGTTGTAAGAAGACTTAGAACACTCATTTTTCTGGAACGACCTTATAACGTATCCGTTCACTCCCCCACCTCAATCCTCCCCCAAAGGGAGAGGAGGCTGTCCCCTCTCCCCCTGGGAGAGGGCTAGGGTGAGGGAAAAAGCTTGGGGACTGAATAATTACCCTTATAACACTACTCACAAAAGGAGACTCTTATGTCAGACAAATATAAGAAAAACAAAAAAATAAAAAACAAATACTATGAAAAAGAATTGGCAAAACTCCAGGGAGAGCTGGTCAAATTACAATACTGGATCAAAAACCAGGGCCTGCGAGTTATCGTCATCTTCGAGGGACGTGACGCCGCCGGTAAAGGGGGAACTATCCGCCGCATCATGCGCCGCCTGAACCCTCGTATGGTTCGGGTAGTAGCTCTAGCCAAACCCAGTGATCGGGAACAGCGCCAATGGTATTTTCAACGTTACATAGACCACCTTCCAGCCAAAGGTGAAATGGTCTTATTTGACCGCAGTTGGTACAACCGCGCTGGCGTTGAATGGGTGATGGGCTTTTGCGAAGAAGACGAGTACCGCCATTTCTTGAACGAATGTCCCGCTTTCGAGCGCATGTTAGTACGGGATGGAATAATCCTGATTAAATACTGGTTCGAGATCAGCGAAGAAATACAAGAGACACGCTTCCGAAGCCGCAACCAAGATCCCCGCAAACTTTGGAAACTCAGCCCAATGGATATGGAATCACGCGCCCGCTGGGGAGAATACTCCAAAGCCAAAGACGCCATGTTTGCCTACACAGATATCAACGAATGCCCCTGGTTCGTGGTACAAGCCAACGTCAAAAAACATGCCCGCCTCAACTGCATCTCTCACCTGCTGACCATGATCCCCTACCAAGATCTAACGCCCGAACCAGTCGAATTCCAAGATCGCGAAGAAACAGATTATCAGCGCCCCCCTACCGAAGCACATAACTTTGTCCCCCTGATTTACGGGTCAAAATATGATGATAACTAAAGGAGAAAGCCATGACTAATATAAAATACACCGAAGATGGCATTATCACCCCAGAACACTACGAACGCGAATTACGCAGACTTCAAACCGAGATGGTCAAACTCCAATACTGGGTTAAAGACCAGGGCTTGAGAGTCATCGTCCTTTTTGAGGGCCGCGACGCCGCCGGCAAAACAGAAACCATCCGACAAATCACCCAACGCCTGAATCCGCGGATAGTGCGGTCGGTGGCACTGGGCATACCAAGCGACCGCGAAAAACGGCTATGGTATTACCAACGCTACACCAGCCATTTCCCTGCCAAAGGAGAAATAGTCTTCTTTAACCGCAGTTGGTATAACCGCGCCGGCGTCGAGTGGGTGATGGAATTTTGCACCGAGGATGAGTATCGTCTCTTCCTGAACGAATGTCCCCAATTTGAGCGCATGTTGGTACGCGAGGGCTTCATCTTATTAAAATATTGGCTTTCAGTGAGCGCAGAAGAACAAGAACGCCGCTTCCAAAGCTGGATGAAAGACCCCAGAACACGCTGGAGACTCACCCCCATCGACAGAAAAGCTCGCCAACACTGGGTAGAGTATTCCAAAGCCAAAGACTCCATGATGGCCCACACCAACATTGACGAAGCCCCCTGGTACGTGGTTAACGCCGAAATCCCAGAACACGCCCACCTGAACACCATGGCCCACATGCTAAACTTGATCACCTACAAAGACCTGACCCCAGAACTGGAAAAATTAGAACCCCGCCAAGAACAAGACACAAACTACGTGCGCCCTCCCATGAGCGAGCAGAACTTTGTGCCAGAAATATATGCGCAGAAATAGGCGAGTATACAGGGTAACAGAGTATACAAGGTATACAGGGTATACAGAAAGTAAGTAACCGAGCAAAATTTTGGGATGGTTCATAATGGAAAGGAAATTAAGGTTACACTTGCTCCGAAGGAGTACTCTTCGAGTAATAGAGCAAACGCCGGTCGAGTGAATTCGGAGCGCGCTTTGCGTGCCGTTGGCAAGCGGAGAATTTGTATCGAGACCAAGCGGATAAACCGCGGTAACCCACTCACTGGTCTCGATACACTGATACACAAAACCAGCTTCGCAGCAATGCACCATTCCCTGGTTTCCTAATCCCCTACACAAGGATTAACTGATGGGTAAGAAGAAGAAAAAAGAAAAAATCCCCACTGATATTTCTCTAAAAGACCCCAGTCTCTACATCAACCGCGAGTTGAGCTGGATTCAGTTCAACCACCGCGTGCTGGAAGAAGCCCTGGACGAAAGCCATCCCCTGCTGGAGCGGGTCAAGTTCATCTCCATAGTCGCCAACAACCTGGACGAGTTTTTCATGGTGCGTGTTTCTGGCCTACGGAGGCAGTTGGCAGCCGGGGTGCTAAAGACACCAGCCGATGGCATGACCCCAGCCGAGCAATTAGCCACCATCCGCCAAGACTTGCTGCCAGATTTGGCCACACAATACGAATGCTGGCATGATGATTTGGTTCCAAAACTCGAAAAAGCCGGCATCGAAATACTGCATTATGACGACCTCAAACGCAAACAGCGCAAGTTGATGCGAAAATACTTCAAAACTGAAATTTTTCCCGCCCTCACCCCCTTGGCCTTTGACCCTGGCCACCCATTCCCGCATATCTCCAACCTCAGCATCAACCTGGCAGTAGTAATCAACGATCCTATACACGGCCAACGCTTCGCCCGCCTCAAAGTGCCCAGCACTTTTCCACGCCTGCTGCGCATCCCCAGCGAGGAGGCAGCCGAGGAATACCAAAACCTGGGACTCGTTCAGACAATGTCCAACAACTTTGTCTGGCTGGAAGAGGTAGTGGGGGCCAATTTAGACATACTTTTCCCCGGCGTAGACGTTGTGGCCGCCTATCCCTTCCGCATCACCCGTGACGCTGATCCGGAGATAGAAGAAGACGAAGCCTCTGACCTGCTGGTCGCTATTGAGGAAAGCGTTCGGAAGCGCCACTTTGGATCAACAGTACGGCTAGAGATTGACGAGACAATGTCGAAACAGGATCGAGATATATTGATCACCAACCTCAGCATCGCACCTTATCAGGTCTACACAGTAAATGGCCCCATTGGTCTCGCCGATGTCATGGAATTGATGAATATCAATCGCCCAGATTTGAAAGATGAACCGTTCCAGCCCTCAGTGCCTCCCCAGCTATCTACAAATGAAGATATCTTCTCTGTCATTCGCCGCCATAACATATTATTCTATCATCCCTACGACAGCTTTGACCCAATAGTGAAATTTGTCCGTACGGCAGCGCGAGACCCAGAAGTACTAGCTATAAAACAAACACTCTACCGCACAGGCCCAAACTCCCCCATCGTAGCCGCCCTTATGGAAGCACGCGATAACGGGAAGCAAGTGGCTGTGCTGGTGGAACTTAAAGCACGCTTCGATGAGGAGAATAATATCGTCTGGGCACGAGCGCTGGAGGAAGCAGGGGTACACGTGGTCTATGGCCTGGTGGGGTTGAAGACACACGCCAAAATATGTATGGTGGTACGCCACGATCATGACGGCATTCGACGTTACATCCACATGGGTACGGGAAACTACAATGACGTGACCGCCCGCGTTTACGCCGATATAGGCTATTTTACGTGTGACCCCGTGATAGGGGCCGATCTCTCCAATTTATTCAACTCCCTGACCGGCTATTCTCGCAACGATGAGTACAACAAGGTACTGGTCGCGCCAGGGAAAATGCAGGAGCAGCTAATCGCCCTCATCGACCGTGAAATAAAGCTGCATAAAAAAGACGGCGATGGCTATATAGCCTTGAAAATGAACTCCCTGGTAGATCAACACTGCATCAGGGCCCTTTACCGCGCCTCGCAGGCTGGGGTGAAGATTGACCTCCAACCCCGGGGGATATGCTGCTTGCGGCCAGGGGTGCCGGGGGTGAGCGAGAACATCACCGTGACTTCCATTGTCGGGCGATTCCTGGAACATACCCGCATTTACTATTTCCGCAATGGTGGAGATGAAGAAATAGTGACCGGAAGCGCAGACCTGATGCCGCGCAACCTCTATCGCCGCGTCGAAACCCTATTCCCAGTAGAGGATCCCCAGTTGAAGACCGCGCTGCGTGACGAGATTCTCAACATCCACCTGAAAGACAACGTCAAAGCCCGCCGCATGCTGCCCAATGGCGAATACGAGCGCGTGCAACCCAAAGACGGCGAACCCGAGCTTAACTCGCAGCTTTGGCTGATAGAACATCGGGGGATATGGCATGGAGACGAGGCGTAATGCGTGAAGCGTTGAGTGTCTACTGAAAAAATGTACTCTGCCAACGGTACGCAAAGCGAGGCCCGTCCATGGCATGGTTTTGCGGTAAAAACACCGCCGAGGAGCGCGAAGCCTGCCCGAAGGGGTACTGCGGCTAGAACAATCAGCACCATTCCCTATTGACCTAAAAACAAAAAAAACAGTTCTCCGCGTCTCTGCGTCTCTGCGTTAAAATCCCCATCTCTTATTGATAAAGACGCGGTTAGTATCTTCAACGCCATTCCCTATTGACCCAAGAACAAAAAAAGCAGTTCTCCGCGTCCCCCCATCTCTGCGTCTCTGCGTCTCTGCGTTAAAATCCCCATCTCTTACTGCTAATCAGTCATCAAGTTTCACCGCTGCAGGATGATAATGGACATGAACGCGCCGCATGAAGTCAATTTCATCCAGTAGAACGCGCTCAACTTGATCAGCAATTTGGTCACCTTTGGTCACGCTCATCGACCCATTGACACCAATGGTGATATTAACTACTAGATACGGGCCAAAGCGATAGGCGTGGATTTCTTCAACTTGTTCTATGCTCTCGATATCCCCTATCAATTCAGTTATTCTTTTGGCCAAGTTTTTTCCTGGAACGGTGTCCATCAGGTCGCTGGTGGCGTCCAGTAAAATCTCGATCCCCGACTGCAAAACAACCAGGGCTACAATCGCACCGGCCAGGGGATCAACCCACAGGTATCCCCTCCGGTTGAAGAAAATACCCAACGCAGCCGCTAAAGCTGAAAAAACGTCATTACGGTGATCGTAGGCCAGGGCCAAAACGGCGGCATTTTCAATATCATTTCCCACCCTATTTGTCCAAATTGCTAACCCGATCTTAAAAACTACTGTGAACAGAGCTACCCACAAAGCAATCGATAGTGCCTGGGTAGCCTCGGTGTGTTTGGTCAGTAGATTGAATACGCTGTTCACCGCGTCCCAAAAGATGGCAATGGCGGTCGAGATGACAAATGACCCCACTACCACGGCGGCTATACTTTCCATTTGATAATGGCCGTAAGGATGTTCGGCATCGGGCGGCTTTCCCGCCAAGCGCACAAATATGTTGACGACAATGCCGTAGGCCACATCAGCGGTAGAGTTAATTCCATCAGCGAGCAGGGCCGGGCTATGCCCAACAATTCCAATCCAAGTTTTTATGGCTGCCAACAATGTATTAGCCGCCAAGCCGACGTTGACGGCTAAAATACCTTTACGCTCGCGTTGTTTCGTTTTCGTCACTTTAGTTCTTCCAAAGCAGCCTGATACATCTTCCAACCAGGACACCAGTTATTGTGCCCGCTCCAAAAACGCGCCAGCAGCGATTTAGTCTTCTTCTCGGACTTCGCGCGCATTGAACAATTCGCACACTTGAAGTCTTGTGTTTCTTTCTTTTCGGGGGTTTGTGCTGCCATTATAGTCTCCTTGTCTATGACTCCAGTGAAAAAATACGAGGTGTGCAGGATGTGCAGGGTATACAAGGTAGACAAGGTATACAGGGTATACAAAGTACATAAAGAGTTTTGCCGTGGTACGTAGATTGAAGGTGTGATTTATAATCGTAAGATGAATATTTTCAAATCAT
>JAYELX010000330.1:0-2669 GCA_034717875.1 Chloroflexota bacterium
AAGCGGCACTGGTAACTCCCGCAACATCCATTGGGTAGCAAATGCAAGCAGCGGAAATGTGAACAACGGCAATGACACTCTGGGGCTGCAAAGTGGCAAAATAGCCTATCATTACACGCAATTCACAGTGACATAGTGGATTTCGACAAGTAAAAAGCCCCTAAGGATTTTAGAAATCCTTAGGGGCTGCCGCGTTTATGAAGGGGGAGAATCAACTTGAATTCAGGCCTGATTCCCATTCATCAAACATTAGAACTCTTGCAAAAGTCAAACATGCTTGCTCGAAATTAGGTTTTGGAGTCCGAACGTTTGCCCAGGCATCGCTTTGCGTCCCTTCGGGAAATGCCAGGGCTAATATTGCGAAGGCCTGCGGCCTGTATGTTTAGCCCGGTAGGGCTTCGCACAGTTAGCACGGTGGTTTCCCCAACGGGGATGCACGCCAAGGCGCGCAAAGCGAGCAACCGCCGTGCGGGGGTCAAACTCGATATCGGGCGCGTATTTGATCTCGTAGCTGGACTGAAACCGTATCACTCATGATATTCAATTCTCTTAAGCTTGTTCTTTGTGCAGTCATTGGAGAGTATATTTTGCGCGAGCTTTTAGAATATTCAAGTGATCAATATGCTTTAGCGTGGAATTCACCCTGCGCAAGTGCGCCCCACCTTCAAATTGAGAATTGTCAGCTCGTTGCTACTGCGCTAAATTTAGATTGGTTCGAATTGGGCCGTGAAGTGACGCAGCAATTTCGGAGCGTAGGTGATGGTGTAGCCTCGAATCTCATCTTTGCGTGCAGCGATCTTTGCCAGTGTGTGGGCGACGATATCTATATGTGCTTGAGTGTAGACGCGTCGAGGTATCGCCAGGCGCACCAGTTCCATCTCGGGATAGATTATCTCGCCGCTGTCGGGATCGGGATGGGCGAAGGAGACTGAACCAAGCTCCACGCCGCGGATGCCGCCCTCACGGTAGAGTTCTACCGCCAATGCTTGGCCGGGAAATTCCGGTTGGGGGATGTGCGGCAGCAATTGCCCCGCGTCAATGTAGACCGCGTGCCCTCCCGGCGGCTCGATGATGGGAATCCCAGCCTCGAGTAATTTATCGGCCAAATAAGCAGTCTGCCCCAAGCGATAAGCCAGATAATCTTCGTCCAAACCCTCATGCAGCCCCACGGCGATAGCATCGAGATCGCGACCGGCCAATCCGCCATAGGTGGGGAAGCCCTCCCGTAAAATCAATTCGTTTTTGACTTGTTGGAACATTTCTTCGTCATTCATGGCCAAAAATCCGCCGATGTTGACAATGGCATCTTTCTTCGCACTCATGGTGGCACCATCGGCCAGGGCGAAGGTTTCTTGTGCAATTTCCAGCGCAGTCTTGTTTTCGTAGCCCGGCGCGCGCATTTTGATGAAGTAAGCATTCTCAGCAAAGCGGCAAGCATCGATAAAGAATGGGATTTCGTATTCATGATAAACGCTCGAAACCGCGTGTAGATTCTCCATCGAGATTGGCTGCCCGCCCCCGGCGTTGTTGGTGATGGTGATCATCCCGAAGGGGATATTTTCCACCCCTATATCTTCGATGAAAGTGCGCAGCTTATCTATGTCCATATTGCCCTTGAAGGGGTGATGTGAACTGGGGTCGAAAGCCTCATCGATGACCAGATTGGTGGGGCGTCCGCCTCGGGCGCGGATATTGCCCTCGGTGGTATCGAAATGCATATTGGATGGCACGTATTGCCCATCTTCCAGCGCAACGGCGCAAAGGATATTCTCTGCGGCGCGGCCTTGATGTGTGGGAACGAAAAAACGGAAGCCAAAAATCTCATCCATGGCTTGCGCTAATCGGAAATAAGAACTTGCTCCGGCATAGGATTCATCGCCCTCCATCATCGCCGCCCACTGATGATTGCTCATCGCTCCGGTGCCGGAGTCTGTCAGCAGATCGATGAAAATCTCATCAGCGCGTAAGCCAAAAACATTGTAACCGGCTCTTTTTATTGCGGTTTCTCTTTCGTCTTTGCTGATTAATTGAATTGGTTCGACCATCTTAATCCGAAACGGTTCAGGGGGGTATTTTGCCATTCGAAGCCTCCATGTTAAGTTGAAGATGAATAAAATTTAACGTTTTCAGTCTAACATGCTTTTTCGTGAAAACCAAGTGATAAAGTGCGGGTATAATTATATATGAAAAACTAAGCATCGGGCAGATTGACTACCCCGCCGATTTGATAACTTACCGATTCGTTGATCTAACACCTATGATGGAAATTATTACTTTCACCCTTGGACTTGCTTCTACAAATTCCTATCTGATTGCTGATTCCGGAACAAAACAAGCCGTCGTCATCGACCCGGCCTGGGATGGTGATCTCATCCGGGCAGAGGCCGAAAAACGCGGCTGGCAGATCAGCACGATATGGCTCACCCATGCTCATTTCGACCACTTCGGTGGAGCAGCGGGCGTGGTTGATGGCTGCGAGCCGGCCCCGAAGGTGGCACTTCATCCCAAGGATATGCCGTTGTGGGAGGCCAAAGGCGGTGCGTCCATTTTCGGCGTGAGTCTGGACGATCCCGGCCCCGCGCCCAGCATCCATCTCGCCCACGAACAGCTCCTGACTTTGGGGACTTACCAATTCGAAGTCCGCCACGCCCCCGGTCACTCCCCCGGAC
>JAYELX010000331.1:0-2667 GCA_034717875.1 Chloroflexota bacterium
CATTTGGTTTGTTGGGAGTATGTGTGGTCGTGAGGAAGTAACTGTAAACAAAAAAAAAAATTAAATCGGTGAATTACATAAAGAGTATACAAAGTCGGTTCAGAGCTATGATAATTGTTGGCATTAGCTGGTGCTGAAAACCGTCCCCCATCGGTAGGGGAGGGCGAGATGAAACCCTGCCATCTGGAGAAGGTAGAGTCAATCCGCTCGGCGATGCGGCATTTTAGGGTGATATAGGCAAAAAAGTTTTTTATAAAAGGTGACGTATGATTGATTTCAACAATGCTTTGATGAAAGCGAGATGTAAGCAATGACCAGCGGAATTTTCATCATTCAGAACAATGATCAACTCATCGAGTTGGACGAAAAGGAATATGACTCCGAATTGGTCTTGCAGAAATTGTTAACCAAACACCCGGGCTTGCTAGCTGGAAAACAAATTGATAGCAACTCTCCCCGGCGTTGGCTTTTGATCACTCGTGAAATGACCATTCCATTTGAAGAGGGAGGTCGTGAATGGATGTCACTCGACCATCTGTTTCTCGATCAAGATGCTATCCCTACCTTGGTGGAAGTCAAACGAAGTAGCGATACGCGCATTCGTCGTGAAGTCGTAGGCCAAATGTTAGATTATGCTGCTAATGCAGTAGTGTACTGGCCATTGGAAACCATTCGCGCACGCTTTTATGCCAATTGTGATACGCACGATCGAGAACCCGGTAAGGTAATGAAAGAATTCTTAGAAGACGACATAACTCCCGATGAATTCTGGGAGCAGGCGAAAAACAACCTCAACGCTGGGAAGATACGGATGTTATTTGTCGCTGATGAAATTCCTACCGAGCTTCAACGCATCGTTGAGTTTCTCAATGAACAAATGAACCCCGCCGAAGTGCTAGCCGTGGAGATAAAACAGTATACCGGTCACGACTTGCGCACACTTGTGCCGCGGGTGATAGGTCAAACGGCAAGCACGAAGCCTTCTTCCTCGGGACAAAAATGGGATCCATCGTCATTTTTTGCAGAACTAGAAAGACGAAATGGAGAGACGGTGTTAACCGTTGCACAGAAGATCCTTGCTTGGGCGAAAGCTAACACATCTTGGGTTTGGTGGGGCGAAGGAAGACGGAGCGGCTCTTTTTTTCCAATGTATGACCACGGTGAAACTTCTCATACCTTATTTGCTGTGTGGACATATGGAAAGATAGCGGTTCAATTCCAAAGGCATCAACATAATTCGCCCTTTGACGATGAAGCCAAGCGGATAGAGTTGTTAAGCAAGCTTAACACCATTGAGGGTATCATGATCCCGGAGGATGGCATTGATAGAAGACCAAGTTTCGAACTAACTGCTTTAAAGGAAGATCATAAACTTGAAAAGTTTTTCAGGATATTTGAGTGGTTTATCGATGAAGTGGAAAAAGCTGAATTATGAGCGCGACTATTCTGATTGTCGACGATGATAAATTAGTCCAACAACGACTGACAAACCTCCTCGAAAAGGAAGACCACAATGTCATAGCCTCGCATGGTGATGATGAGCTCTCCAGCGCGCTTGAAGATGATGAAATCTCCGTGATGATCATCGAACCCCATTTATCCGAGAGAGACGGCCTCGAGGTGATCCGTAAAGCCAAAAAGGCCTCTCCCATCACGCAAACCATCATCCTCACCAAAGAGGGCACGATGTAGTCGGCCATCCAGACGATCCAACTTGGGGTGCATGATTACCTGTTAAAGCCACGCGCCGAGGAATGCGTAGCATACTCTTCTTGTGCTACTCAAAGAACAGATTATCTAATATGGCTTGCGCTCCGTCTTTAAAAACAGACTGTAGCACAAACGATGAAAATAGTGTAAAATACGTAATATACACCATTGGTGCTAATTCTCCGCCAGCAGAGTGCTTTATGGAATACGTTCAACACATTCCCAAAACCGATTTAGCTCGAAAAACTCGTCAGGTGCTGTTAGCTGTCCAGCGCGGGCAAACCACCATTGTCGAAAACCATGGCCAGCCCGAAGCCGCCATCATCGATATTGTCGACTACCGCATTTTACGCGCCGTATTGCGCTACCTCGCCAACCCACTGGAATTTGACTCCGAAGCGGGGCTGCCCGACAGCGCCCTCGATAATCTGGATGACCCCCAGGCGTGTTTCGATCTGGTACTGACCCATTATCTTGCCAAGGCTATCAGCCTGGGACGGGTCGCCGAGTTGCTCGACTTAGCCTGGGCCGATTTACGTTTCCGATTCAATCGCCTGGATGTGCCAATCTTCGTCGGTCCTGAAAACATAGAAGAACTGAAGCAAGAACTCGAGACATTGAAAAAGTGGGAAAGCGAATATGCACAATCCGGTTCTACTGGATAACACAGTTCTAACCAATTTTGCCTGGGCAAAGTGCGCTTACTTGCCGCTGGAATTATGGCCTGGGCATGTTTGTGTGACACAGGCAGTGGTTGAAGAATATCGTCGCGGCGTAGAAGAAGTTAGCCTGCCTGCAGGTATTTGGGATCACCTGCCTCTTTTAAGTCTCACGCATGAAGAAAATGAATGGATACAAGGGCACCTTCCGACTTATCTTGGCATAGGAGAATGTAGTGCCATCGCAGCAGCTTTCCATCGCCAGGGTGTTTTTGCCAGTGATGATCTCCAAGCCCGA
>JAYELX010000332.1:0-2666 GCA_034717875.1 Chloroflexota bacterium
CCTCAACTAAACAACACATCCACGTCATCCGCACCCAGATTTTTGAAGAAACTCTTCTCGGTTGTGATAAGCTGCTCAACCAGGTTCTTTTTTTGCTGCTGGAGTTTCAAGATTTTCTCCTCGACGGTATCGCGGGTGATGAATTTGTACACAAAAACAGGCTTGTCCTGCCCAATACGGTGAGTTCGGTCGGTGGCCTGCATTTCCACGGCGGGATTCCACCACGGGTCAATGTGAATAACATAATCAGCCGCGGTGAGATTAAGCCCCACTCCGCCAGCCCTCAAGCTGATGAGGAAATAACTAATATCGGGATCGTCTTGAAACTGATCCACCCGTTCCTGTCGCTTGCGGGTACTGCCATCGAGATAGAGATAGGACATGTCGGCAGCATCCATCTTGGCGCGCACCAACTTGAGCATTTGCACAAACTGCGAAAAAATCAAAGCTTTGTGCCCTTCCGCTCGTAGTTTTTCGAGAGTTTCCATTAGTAAATTCATTTTCCCGGACTGACCGCGAAAATTCTTTTTAACCAACTTGGGGTGATTAGAAATTTGTCGCAATCGCAGCAAACCTTCCAACACTTTCATCCGAGCATCATTTATACCCTGCTCTTCGATGATACCCAACAACATAGCCCGATAATAATCGCGCTTCTTGTGATAAAAATTCCGTTGGGCAGGCTCCATGTCCATATAGACCACTCGCTCGGTGCGTGGAGGCAAATCGGGAGCCACCTTAGCTTTTGTGCGCCGCAAAATGAAAGGATAAACCATCTTGCGCAAAAACTGGGCCGCGTCCGTATCCTCATCGCGCTCGATAGGATTACCAAACTCGCGTTTGAAATATGTCAGGCTGCCCAACAAGCCAGGATTCAAAAATGCGAACTGGGACCAAAGTTCGAAAGTAGTATTCTCCACGGGAGTTCCGGTCAACACCAGGCGGTGATCGCTGCGCAACAAGCGCGCTGCCTTCGACGTCTTGGTGACCGGGTTTTTGATCGCCTGCGACTCGTCCAGAATCACATAATGAAACTTATACGCGCGTAAAGCTTCGACATCATTGCGCATCACGCCATAGGTTGTAAAAATCAGATCATAATCATCGAAAACAGAAAGGTCTTCGACACGATCAGGGCCATGATGAATAAGCGTGCGCAACTGCGGGGTAAAACTTTCCGCCTCGCGCTCCCAGTTGACCAGCAGCGAGCGCGGCAGAACCAGCAAAGTAGCAGCTTTTGCATGCCCATTCTCTCGATGGGATTGCAACAAAGCCAGCGCCTCGATAGTTTTCCCTAAACCCATATCATCTGCCAAGCAGCCGCCAAATTCATACTCATGCAAAAAATGCAGCCAATCATAGCCCGCTTTCTGGTATGAACGTAATTCCCCGCGAAAACCCTCGGGCAAATCCTTTGGCTCGATGCCTTCGAAATCCAACAGACGCTGCTTGCGACGGGTATATTCTGGATCAGCTCTCGAACGATCGGCCTCGGCCAACAGTTGATCGATCAATGTGAGGTGATGATTGGAAAGCCGCACCCCATCCTCAGTCTGCTCACCCAACCCAAACAAATGTCTGTAACGTTTGACCCACTCAGCGGGGATCTCCCCAATGGAACCATCTGCCAACTTGACGAATCGCCGTTTTTTCCGCAGAGCCTTGCGTACTTCCTTGAGGGTTGCTTCCATATCCCCAAACTTAACCACAGCCTGAAGATCGAACCAATCGATCCCCGAAGAAACATTCAAAGATAACGTCGGTTTATGCCGGTTGACGCGCGCCGACTTGAGCTTCTCCTCACCATAAATTTCGAAGCCATCAGCTGTGAGACAGGGCACCTTGCGCAGCAAAAAATCAATCGGGTCGACACTTGCCCGCAGCAAAAAGGCGTTGTCGGGGTAATCCCTGCCGCGAGCGTATTTCAACCCGTGCGCGGCCGAGGATATCGAGCGATATATCTCTTCTTCAAGTTCAGGTTTACGCTGCAAACGCAGCAACGTCCAGGCTTCGGGTTTGCGATGAATGCTCACCGCAGGCAATCCACTCTCATAGGAGACTTCAGATTCATCATAACCAAAGCGTAAATGTGCCCGCAACTCATCGTTATCGTCGGTGAGGTACAAACGTTTGATCGGCTCTGCCTCCACAACTTCCCAGTTAATTTGCTTCCCTTCCAACGGGAATCGCTCAGCCAATGCGGGGAAATAATTGGTCAAAAATGCATCTTCATCTTCCGGGGGGATAAGCAACTCAGGGCTGCGTCGCCAAAGCGGTATCCATTCGTCGAAATCTCGCTGCGCTCGAAAAATGATATTCCCAGCCAGATACCATGTTTCCCGATCCTGCGACAGTGTTTCGATTTCGCCAATCGAAATTGCTAGTTTTTCGTCTCTCAGATAAAAATCGGGGTGCACTTTTATAGTATCAGTATCTTTCTCGACACGCATACGCACATCTATTAACTCAGGCAAAACTCGCAACCACTTTTTCATCGGGTTGTTACCATCTTCCTGAAACAAGGGAACATCCAGCCGCGCAAGCAATCCCAACGAAGACGCTAACGGGAAAGTTCGATAATTATAATGATAATAATTCAGGTTGCGTGATGTATCTTGCTCCCGAATCAAGTTCACCGCTGCGACCTCTTCTGGCCCGCAATTCAC
>JAYELX010000333.1:0-2662 GCA_034717875.1 Chloroflexota bacterium
AGGGCGGGGGGTGAGGGAGAAGGCGGGGGGTGAGGAAGATGAGCAAGGTAACACAGCCAGATGATTACCTGCCTATTTTCTTAGCTTTCATTCAAGGATGTCTGGGAAGAATGATGGGGGCTTGGTTGTCTATATCAGAGATGATTTGCACGTGTGTGTTATAGGCGGTACTTATGTTTTCATCTGTAAGTACCTCGGTGGGGTTTCCCAGTGCATTTACTTTCCCGTCCACTAAAAGAGCGACTCGATCAGCGTACATCGAAACTTGGTTTAGGTCGTGGAGGGCCATCACCACGGCTTTTTTTTCTTGATGGGCTAGTTCCTGTATCAGGGTGAGAAAATTGATCTGGTGCTTCAAATCAAGGTGGGTGGTTGGTTCGTCTAATAGCAGCACGGGGGTTTGTTGAGCTAAAGTACGCGCTAACAGGACACGCTGCTGCTCGCCACCGGAAAGTTCGGCATTGCGTCGCTGCGCCAAAGATTGGATGCCTGTTTTTTGCATGGCCCATTCTGCTGTGGCATGATCATTGGGGCCGGCGCGGCCCAACCAGTCCATGTGTGCCGTGCGCCCCAGCAGCACAGTTTGCTCCACCGTGAAAGCACCTCCCAGAGGGCGGGCTTGGGGAACCACGCCTAGAATTTTGGCGCGTTCTTTGTTGTGAAGGCTAGTCAAATTCTGATTATCGAAACGCACATGCCCAGATTTTATTTTTAATACGCCGCTAACGGCGCGAATCAAGGTTGATTTGCCAGCCCCATTGGGACCAATCAAGGCCATAATTTCACCAGGCGATACATCGAAGCTGACATTCCACAAAACGTTTTCGGAACCGTAGCCCACTGTGAGGGAGGATATTTTCAACATGGCTACCAAAATACCTCCGTTTTAGCTCGGCGTAAAATCCACAAGAAAAAAGGTGTACCGGCCAGAGCGGTGACGATGCCCACGGGCAATGTCTGCGGGGCTAACAATACGCGCGATAGAATATCGGCTATGAGCAGTGCGCTGGATCCGCCCAAGATGGATAAGGGAATCAATCGCCGATAATCCATCCCCCAGATGATCCTGACCAGGTGAGGGACAATCAGCCCGATGAAGCCGATCACGCCTGAAAAAGAAACCGCTACCGCAGTGGTCAACGAGGCCGTTATGATGACGAATAATTTGGCTCGTTCCACTGAGAGGCCAAGTTGTTTGGCTTGCTCTTCGCCAAATTGAAGCACATTCAATATATGCCCAGAGAAGATTAACAGCACAACGCCTAAGGCCATATAAGGGAGCGAGGCTAAAACTGGCCGCCATCCCGACATGGTCGAGCCGCCCAGCAAGAAGGAGATGGCGCGGTGAATTTGCTCATCGGAGCGCAGCATAAGGAAAGATGTCAGGGCGGATGCAAAGGTGCCAATCGCGACCCCGGAGAGTATGAGTGTGGTTAGCGGTATCACCTGCCCCACACGTGCCAGATTATAAACGGCCAAAATTGTTATCAATGCGCCCACAAAGGCTCCCACCGGGATCCAATAGTAGCCCAACAAATTATTCGGCCAATGGATTGCCATAGCGGCCACTGCTCCCAACCCCGCGCCGGATGCCACTCCGATGATGTATGGATCGGCCAATGGGTTGCGAAATAGGCCCTGGTAGGCTGCTCCGCTTCCGGCCAATGCTGCTCCTGTAATGGCGATCAATATTGTGTGGGGAAGACGCACTTTGAAGATGATTGTGTCGAACGAATCAGGCCAATCATGAACGAGATTTACGGCAGGCAAGTGATCTAAGAGAACGCTTACGACCGTGGATGCTCGCATGGATACTGCACCTAAGGCTACGCTAAAAATTAAGGCGATTAGCAATAAGGTTGAATTCCAAAAAAAGGGATGTTTACGGATCATAGGAATTTAGCTTTAGAATCAAAAAAACCTGCCCGAAGACAGGGATTGTGTAATTTATGAGCAGGCGCACACATCCTGTCCGCGAGGTTGCGATGAATAGAATCTAGGCGAGTGGCCTGGCTTGTTGGTCTTGTGGTCTTATTGGTCTTATTGGTCGTGTGGTCGCTTTGTCAAATGGGTTGTTAAGGCCATCGACTATCAGACCACTTAGACTATCGGATCATTTAGACCATTTAGACAATTAAGACCATTAAGACCATTTAGACCAACTCACAGTTGCGGGACAGCGCCGGACTTCATTCGAACGAAATATATGATAATGTCACCGGCTTCGCCTCGGCAGTATATGCCGATCCCTCCCATCCGGGGGGTTGGGTACCTTGATTCTTGATTATTCGATTTGGTGCATTTTACCGCAAACATTATTGCCAGTATAGAGCGGAGCGCGTTAATGTGTTGTTGTGATAGAACGCGGATCGCGTTGCGTGCTGTTGCCAGTTCAAAACGCGGCTCTTTTTAAAGAAGATACTTACCCCGCGAAAATGAAATTGCTAAAACGACATTCTTTCCGCTGAGGTATACTACTGATCCCAGCAGGTCGTTTCGGAAGAATATCTGGCTTGTAATTATTCAGCCCCCTTGCCCTCACCCTAACCCTCTCCCAAGGGGAGAGGGGACTATTGATCCCAGCAGGCCGTTTCGGAAGAATATCTGGCTTGTAATTATTCAGCCCTCTTGCCCTCACCCTAACCCTCTCCCAAGGGGGAGA
>JAYELX010000334.1:0-13587 GCA_034717875.1 Chloroflexota bacterium
ATATAATAATCAAACGGGTATTGCACTTTACCGGCTTCGTTTGTGGCAGTAACACGCCAAAAATATGTCCCTGAGTCTAACATGTCTATTTGGGCAGTTGTAAAATTTGTAGTTTTTTCTTCGACAACAATATCTTGAAATTCCCAATCTCGACTGACTATGAAATGATAATTAATTTCCTGGGCATCAAAATCATAGGATTCATCCCAAACAAATTGTATTTTATTCCCGCTTACCTTAGGTGTACCTAAATAGAACGGCATGGATACATCCAAAGATTCAAGATATAACTGATAGTTGATTTGTATTTCATTGGGAAGCGTGCCATAAGCTAGATCGTACTCTTCTATAGTTGCGGGAAGATGTAATAAATCCGGCATCCTGGTTATATAATAATCAGTAACTGTACGATAGGTATTTAACATACTCTCTAAACGCTCAGGCGTTAAAAATACCATTAGCTCATCAATTTTAGCATCTAGCATTTGGCGATATTTATCAACTTCTAACACACGCCTGTGCAGAACTCCTCCCCAGTAATTTCCAACACCCTTCTCCCAGTATTCATAAGGCTGTACATCAATAATCTCTGTAGATTGTCTAAACAAAGCGCCATCATAATCCCAGGGTAAGAAATACCATTTTTGGCTGTTTTGAGGGCTGTATAAATAATAATTTTGAGACTGGGTATCGATATTCCCCACTAAAAGATTAAATGCTAACCAGTTAAAATAATTGTCCGCATCGAAATATTTTTCAAAAGTCTGTTCGATTGGAATAGCCAGATTATTAACATCTTCCAACATTTGAATTAATTTTGAATGATCCCTATTTCCTTTGATTTCAAGTATTGTAGAAAATAGCTCTTCGTCATATAAGGGGTCGTCGGCAAGGCGGATTTGGTTAGGGTATCTATAAAACTCGAAGAAGTTTGGCTTGTACAATTGTGCGTCCCGGTCCAAAAGGTGGTTGCGCAAAAACCGCGTGTTGGGTTGTTCCACTTGGGTGAACAACCCATAATCCACAAAAACATCACTCGGTGGTTCGGATGTTTCATCTTTTACGTAAAGATGGACGAATTGGGTGCGCAAAGTGACAATATCAGGAATATCTTTCAACAGATCGAAACATAGTTTATTTCTTACACGAATCTCGTCACCAAAATGTTTGTTGATAGAAATGGTCGATTGCCCCCGCCATTCTCCTGCCCTATCCCGCAGAACGATTTTATAAGATTTCTGCGGTCTTCTGGAAGCAGTATTTCCACGAATTTGAATGGTTGCATTAGGCACTATTTCCCCGTATCCAACCTCACCAGGGATGGGACCATTTTCATCACCAATTTGAAGGATTGCTTCGGCTTTTCCGACCTCCAAATTACCCACTCCCACTACGAAAAATTTTGTAAAATCATTGACTTCTTGCCAGGTATGATCGGTATTGTCGGAGGCATTACCTTCTCTCACCGTTACGTACATTGTAACTACCGAATCAGGGGCGTCGTACTGATAAAGGTCCATATTATCCCGAAGCGGCAAATCATTGATATCCGGCGGCAGATCTTTTTCGACTGAGCTTTGCGGTGTGTTGATGAGTTCGCTAAGATCAATTTGTTCTTCGTTTTCCTCCGAAGCAGCCAAGCTCTGTATTGATGCCACCACAAGCAGGATAACGGCAATAATAACTAAGATAATGTTTATAGCTTTTTTCAAGTCAATTCCTTAAATAACACTAATTGGCTGAATCGAATTTATGCACCAAACGGGTTAACAAGCCCATCTTTTTAGCAACAAATATGGGTTGTTTACATAAAACAAAATACTCTAGTCGCTTTGTATAAAAACTTAATCGCAACAAAGCCACAACGGACATGCCAAAACCGGCTGCTGCCAATCCAAAGCCATAATAATTTTCGGGCAGCGAAAGTGTGTAGTAAGTTCCCAATGTGTTTATAATGCAGAAAACAAAAGCTGAGAATACAGCACCTTTATTATCCGCAAAATACAACAATATCAACATAACACTGTTGCCAATCGCAAATAAGGCATAGCCAACACATAGTACCCGAAACAACCCTATCATCATCGTAGTAAATCCCAATCCAATGTTATCGATAATTCCAGCAATCACTACGATGGCTATCACGGTTACAAACATCTGGCGTTGGGCCAAATAAAATAGCTCATGTTTGAGAACCGTCAACATTTCCAAGTACACTTTGCGAATATCACCTAAGGTACCTCCTTCGTTCAGCAAGCTGAAATAAAGCCGGTATCTTGGGTAAAAATTGACCTCGACTGAGGTAACAAAATTTACTGTCGTAACCAGGATAGTCAAAAAAGCCAAAATCGCCGGGATGTCGTGAGGCGGCGCGTGATAAAAGAGGCCATGTACCTGAACCCCCCAAGGGCTCGCCCACATCAGCATGAGATGAATAAACAAGCCCAACGTAGTAAAAAAGCCGACAAAAGCCAAAGCAGGGTATTTGTCAATCCATTCGACAAATTTCAGCGAACTTCCTGATCCCATGGGAAAGTATTTGTGCAAAACAATGGTATAGACAATCAGCATGATCCCATAGCCAATACAAGCTCCAACCAATAAAGAACCGACAACATCGAAGTTTAGTCTCACAAACAAATATCCAATCAGCAAGCCGGCCAAAACACCCGATGCAAAACCAATCAGAATACTTTTATAATTTTTGATGGCGGTAACATAATTAATTTGCATCCAAACTACAAGCGACTCACAAAATAGAGCAAAAGACAATAAGCTGTATTCGATAGGTAATTTGCTTAGATACAAGAATACAGCCCACCCAGGGGCACCTACAATCAAAAGCAGTGAAAGGGAACCATACAAGGACGGCAAAATACGCCTATTTTCACCCTCGAACAACATATCAGCAATATAACGTGACAGCACATAAGATATTGTGCTGGTAAGCAATAATGGGAACAGAATGGAATAGGTAATAACAACGATCAGCAAGTCTTGTTCATGCCTCGAAGCACCAGCCAGCCCTGAGATATATTTCACTCCCAGCAGCAATATGGCACCCAACAACATTGGGCCCGAAACAACAACGCTTGCATAAAGATTGGCTCTTAGTTTTAGCAAAAAGCCTTCTTTTGAAAATAATCTCTTTAGCTCGAAGCCGATTCCTGCCATGATTTTATCGCCTTTTGATATATGTTTTGATAATCCGCTACCATTTTCTCATGCTCGTAAAATGCTTTTACTCTTTTATAACCAACTTCGCCCATGGTCAATCTCATTTCTTCGTTGTTGCACATGTCAACCAATGCGTTCAACAACTCTGTTTGGTGCATCGGTGGGACGCATATACCGGCATGACCAAAATCATCTCCTCTGCCTTCAATCAGCTCTCGGCAACTACCCACATCAGTAGCCACAACGGGGCGGCGCGCGGCTAACGACTCTAATATTGCCAGGGGTTGCCCCTCTGAAAGGCTGGTTAGGATTGTGAAATCCAATTGCTGCATATATTCTTTGATATTAACAAGCCCAGTTATGCTTATATCCTTTACATCCAGATAATCTATCAAGTCTAAACATTCTTGATGATATTCTTCATCATCGATACCACCCAAAATATGTAATCTTACTTTTGTGAAATCTTGTTTCAAGCGGGAAAATGTGTAGATCATCGTTTTTATATCTTTGATTGGGGCAATGCGCACAATCGCGCCTATATCCACCCAATCTCCGCTCGACTTTGGTGGAATGGCTCCAAAAGTATCAACAAAGATACCATTCCTCACAATCCCACATTTGTCAGCAGCACATCCAATTTCCTGCTGGATCAATCCAGCCCGATCATATAATGTGGTTACAGCATGTGCAGAATCGTAGGCCAACCTTGATAACATATAAAACATGGAAATCCACAAGCTTTTAAAATAGGGCACAACCCAATCAGAACGCAATATCTCTTCTTCCCTTTCTCTTGTGTAAATGCCGTGTTCGGTGAGCACAAAAGGTTTGTTGAATTTCTTCGAAGCTAAAGCGCCCAGAACACCTGCATAACCAGTAGAGGCACTGTGATAAAGATCGGCCTCTGGCATCGACCCCCCAATTAGATAAAGTAAGGGCAGAAACATGGATCGAATTGTCCAAAACATGTCCACAAATCCGACATACGGATATTCGTCATTACAAAATTCCTTGAGTATATCCAAGAATTCTTCACTCATGAAAAATTCGATAGGGCTTCTTGATTGTTTGCTAAACAAGGTTAGAAGCACTTGCCAATCTGGCTCTCCACAGCGGATAAGTTGTGCAAGCGATTCTCGCTCACGATCTGAAAATCTGGTTTTTGGATTTTTCCTGACCCGGATTTTCAAGGCAGTATCCAGGGAGATCTCATTCACGGCAACAACATTTTTCGGCAAGTTGTATGCAAACTGTCCCTGTTTACTTTCTAAATCCGTAATCGTCCACAGGATAAATTCATGTTCGGGCAGGGCGCGAATATAGCCATTCACCCAAGTAGAAACACCGCCTCTAACATACGGATAGCTTCCCTCTAAAATAATGCAGATATTCAACGCTTCACTCCTTAAACTGGATTTGGATATCCGCCTCGACAGTTTCAATTAAATACAAATCCGAGGCAACTTCGGTGATGTTACCGCCATCGATTGTTTCCGGTTCTAACGATGAGCGCATCATCAACCAGGCTTGATCATAAAAATTATCAAGGGAGATAGAATAAATCATACCATCAAATTCAGCGTCCACTTCCAAACGGTCAAACCGCTGCACGGCCATGGCCCCCTCACTAGCGGTCATATTACGCATTCCTGGAGCGGAAATATGCAGCCACATCAAATATTCGTCAAATCTATCGCGTAGATATAACCAGCCTTTCTCTGCGCCTCTTTCTTTGTCCAAAACGTCGTCTGGGTGAACAAAATATGAATTGACATAATGCAAAGCGATTTCATTCACAGCCACCCACTGCATATATTCGGTTAATTCAAAACCAGACACGATTCTTGGTAACTCGACGATACCATCCGATGCTTCTGTAAATTCTTGCTCATATCCTGGTGTATTTTCACCCGACAGATATTCACTAGCGATTACCCTCAAATCAGGCAGTTGTCGCGGAAGCCATTCACGTGCATCTTTACACAAAACATTGGAAGGAGGCACATAGGTAGTAAAAGATTGTTCAGGAAAAAGCAAGTTTCCAAAACGATATAATTCATCAACTGATGCTTGCATCGCATCTGTTGATGACCAACCTGGATAAGAAAGATCTGTGCCCTCATAAATATCTTCGAAACAAAACGGGAGATGATTGTAGCCATGCAATCCAATCTCGCCACCATTTTCCAGCAACAAGCCCCCGAAGTATTGGTATTTATCTATTTCTCCCTCTGGATCAAAAGGTGGTTTAACTTGATCATTGTAGGTTTCAATCATCATGCCCGTGTACTTCAAACCATATTTACGGGCAAAGCTTTGCATATCCGGCCACCATATATTGACGTAATAACCTTCAATATCGCGCCCAAATTGTTGGGTGATTACATCATATTCACCGTTAGGGATTGGGCCTGGGAAATCATCGATAAAATACATCGAACTGTTAATTACTGGATAAATACAAACGTCTTTCAACAAGCTGTATGCAGACCCAATAATACCTCTACTACTTTTGTCTGTAAAAACATCAGTGTTTATCACCACAAAATGTCCAGTACCATAATCATATTCCCAAAGGAGAGGCAGGCTGTATTCATCAGCGCTGAGCAAATGCACATGGGCGTCCTTCTCCAACTGAACCGGAACAATCTCATGCACCATAAAATCTTCCCCCAGTTTAGTGCCCTTAGTGCCGGGCAATAAATCAGTAACAAACTCTGCGCCTCTGGCAACAACAAAGCTATCAGCTATGGAACGAATACCCATTTTGCGATATATCGCTGTATATGATGGTGATGGATCTGGCCGGATGGAAAACAAGACCTGCCCACCATCTTCAACCCAATTAGTAAGATATATAATCTGTTTTTCGATCTTATCCAAATCTATAAAAGACACGATCGCGGTTTGGTAATTGTTTAAGTCGAATTGGCCGCTCGAAGCAACATCGAAGAGATCATATTTGACGCGCATGCTGTTGAGAGTATCAATAACAGTTTCGTAATGACCCAATCCATCAATTCCACCAGAATCGTATAAAACCAAACATTCTGCCGATTTACCTGTCGTTTCAGCATCAAATGATGCCTCTCGTGGCTCTAAAAATTGCAAAGAGGTATCTTGCACCTCATACGAAACGCCAGACCTTTCCACAAATAAAACAAGAGCCAAAAAAACAAAAACACCGAGCGGAAATATCATCCACAAGAAGCTAGAATTATTTTTCACGCGCTTTGCTCACCCAACCACAAAGAAACCTCATCTCTGCCAATATCCGTCCAATCAATATTTGCACTTTTCATTACCTCTATAGTTTCATCAAATCGCTCTTTGTCCTGTCCTTCAACACAAACACGCAAAGTCTCTATCCATACCCGCTCATCTGTCGTCCAATTGAATTTTAAAATATTAGTAATCTCATACGCAGATGCGTACTCCCCAAGTTCAACATGATTTCTAAGTTTTCTGATTAGAGTTTGTTTGTCATTGGGTGCTTGTTCCAGCTTTTTATCCAATACTTTCGAGTAGACAATCCGCTGACGTTTCAGCAAATAATCTTCCAGTAAACCGCTTTGAATATACTTCTCAAGCAATTCGATATATTTATCAAGCAGCTCTAAATTATCTGGATGATTCTCGGTGGCAACAGCATATTTTTGGATTCCAATTTGAAATTTCCTTTGCGCATTAGAGATGGTAGTAGTTGCATAGTGAGCGGTTTCAACATCATCGTTATATTTCGCCACCAACATAATATCCAGATATTTTATTGGATCATCATAAAGAGTTTCAATCATCAGCTTGCGGCGCGTGCGTACATCGTTTATCAGAATTGCTTCCTCCAAGGGCACAATATTGTTATCTTCTTGCTCTCCTTTTATAGTTTTCCAATAGATTTCTTCGCCTAGGGTAAACGACGGCACATCTACAGGCTTTACCCCTTGCTTATCAAATTTGTTGATGAGTTCAATAAACAACCCTGCTAATGGACCAAAAACAGGAACAAAAATTAATAAAAATATGTATTCTCTACGCAGATATGATCTACCAATAAGAACAAAATTCGTGTAGATAATCGCTGCGATTACGTGAATAAACAATAAGATGAGCAAAACGTTTTTAATCATACGAAATCTCTTTTATCAAAGATGCTATAGTTGTATCATCTCTATATTTCGGGGTAGCTTGAGCCGGTCTCCTGACCGCACTCGTCGGTGACTCGGTCAGGAGACCGGTCACAGCTAAGGATTGTTCATAACAGCTAAGGATTGTTCATAGAAGGCAAGAATGAAGTTTAGACATTTCTGGAGCGAAGGCCGATTGAGCCTGTAGAAATCTAGGAAGCGGGTTTACGGAAGAATTGTTACTGAGGCAAAGCCGCTGGTTTCGACAAGCTTCCCCTTACGGTGACGCAGAGCGAACCGAGGCTAAAGACCTTACCTAAGCTAGATATCTTGAAAATATATTAACTTGATTGTGAACCATCCCTTACAGTTCAACTAATTCACCTTCAATCCCATAACCCCTCAGTCTGTTCACAACCACATCAATGCTAACCTTATCGACCTGAGAGAGCAGAATATAATATTTACCATCGGTCGAACCAATAAAATCTACTGATCTGATTCCTTTGGTTATATCGTTTGAAAATCCTATAATATCTTTGCTCCCTCGCTCAACTTTTAGCAATTGATAATCGGACACTTTGCTTCTCTTCATCCTTCTTTTTATTTCCAGAACTTCCAAAAACGCTTCCGATTCTAAAATATTTGTAGCATGGATATACATTCTGTCAATATTGGACTCAAGATATAGCGTTGCGCGAACTAAGGAGGTTTGCACCAAACCGCATAATACCTTGAACAAATTATAGTAATACATGGAATACTGTTCGAATTTTGCATCCCATATAACAACAGCAGCTACCGGAGCGTCTTCGTGCATTATTGGCGCAAAATAGGCTGGGTAATTTGGCAGCATTGCAGTATTTTGGTAAATCTCACTCGTTTCGAAGTTCTGCACTATCTCGGGGAAATCCGATAAATTTAATGACTTATCGATCTTGTTAATTAATTGTCGAGAGCTAACTTCCAATCTTGCATAATCTGCATTCTTTTCTATTGTGTAAATGGCTAAATTCTCATTCGACATGATATCTTCTAGAATACTCAATGCCCGGAAAAACACATCATCTTCCTGCAGCGTGTCCAGCTCACGGGTCACATTGAATATCCTCCCAAAGCTATCCCGGTACCCCATCAACTGCTGCCGAAAGTGGTCTTTCAATTTTTCTATTTCTTTATAGACCCCATATAAAAACGAGTATTTCTCATGAAGCAGGTTAACTTCTTCATCTTTGAAACCCATCTCATTTTCATTCTTGTCGTGAATGTAACCGGTGATTGCACCTGCAATAAAGTACATAGCAAATGGCAGCCAATTCTCGATGTTATAAATTAATAAGGCCCAATCGAAACCTAACCTGTGCCAACTAAACAAACCGGACAAACCAGCAATGAGTGAGGCAATCAAACCAAACTGGCTGCCGTGCATTGCGCCCATCAACACCACATAAAGGAGTCGGAAATCAACAACCTTGAACTGCAACAACGTACCAGTCACCTCGACCAAAAATTGCATCAGCACCGCGCCCAAGATCAACTCAACCCATTTAACGGCACCTTGATACTTAGGCACTAAGCTTTTTAGTTTTTCGAAAGCGGACTCCTTAGAGACAGGTTCATCCAATATCGCATCCAATATCTTTGGCAATTCAGTCCGGAACTTCCGTTTCGCGGTCCAATCGAATACATTTCTTGCTGTAGAAACCGCAACAGGTCTGGTGAAAATGACACCACTTTCTTCGTATTCATACTCCGTTCCTGGAAAGTATGTTTTAAGCATTTGCGCCAGCTCAGAATATCTAAGCTGATCAGGGCACGATAGATTTAAAACCCTAGAATAAGAAGTATAAGCCTCGTTGAGCACCCGTTTTATCAAATCCGCAACATCGTCAGCGTGCAAAAAGCTGCACAATGTGTCTGCGCTGGCAGGGAATACAACCTTATCTTCATTCTTGCTAGCTCGAATAATCTCACAAAGCAAAGTACCTTTTTCATCTGGGCCATAGATATTTGGCAGCCTGATAATGGTTGTGTTCAGCCCATAATTTCTATTGAAGTAGTTACAGTACTGCTCACCCGCTAAAATAGTATGCCCGTTTATCGAAGCCGAACGAGGCTCAACTATCTCAGATGTATTATCCAACTCACCGTACACCTCTGTTGAAGAAACATAAACAAAACGCTTTACTCCTGAATTCTTACTCAATTGCAGTACATTCTTCAAACCATCAAGCATTTGACCAGAATTAAATTGGGGATCGCTTAAAACTTGTTCTTCCCTGGCAGCAATATAGATCACAACATCAAAATTATAAGAAGATAAAGCATCATGAAATAAATTGTCCGAGGGATTAATACAATGAGCTTTTACCTTATCTAATTTTTCAGAATAAATCTCTGCATCATCAGATGCAAAAACGACTTTATCTCTCTCTTTAATGAATTCCCGCGCTAGTGCCAGGGCCAGGGACGATAAATGCCCGGAAATCAGAAACTTGCGTCTTTTCATTTCTTGAGCAATCAACGAATCAGTTTTGATATGCTCAAGTTGGGCTGGCTCAGGCCTGGCTTGTTCGCGCATGTCCAATTGCACTTGAAGCGGTGTTGCTTCCTCGAAAGGTGAAGACAGCCTACCAAGCCAAGATAATGCCTCACCGTCATCCGGGTCCATTTCCAGCGCTCGCTGAACAACAGTTACTTGCTGTTTCTGATCCTCGAGCGCGTACATCAACATGTGCCAGGCCTGCTCATTGTCGGGATATGCGCGTAGAAAAGTTGCTAAAATAGAACTGGCCTGAAAACGATTCCCCGCATGAAGCAGCTTAGCAACCCTTTTGAGCTGGGGATCAGTCAATTCGTCTTTGTCGTAAAATATATCCATAGCAAACCTCTATTGTTGTACTAATGAATGAGAATTAAATAACTTGCGCATGAAACCAATAAATGGGAAAGTTATTTAATCACGATTCCTAAGCAAGTTATGATGAGTTTGTAGTGGTGAACGAGAATTTGCCACTGCCCGCGAACGGACATTCTCGTGTCCAACTACGAACACATCAAAGCGTTATTAACAAGGTACTAGATTACTCGAAAGTATATTCAAATTCTAAATCATCAACCTAAATAATTCTATATGTCTACTGTACCATATCCACAAAATGACTCAACTAATCAATATCATTTTATTTCAATTTGCTACCAAAGTATTATTTCCCCCAACCGAGGCCGGCCATCCGACTGCTGTCCCCCCCGCTCTTCCCCTATTTCCAATTGCCCCTTACATCTTCGAATTACGTAACCTTAAATATCTCAACCAATATTTTATCATAAAAATCGTCATTATGATACTTAGTCCCAGGCCGACGTAAAACTCAACTGGCCGATACTTGAAAACAACCCGCCGCGCCCCCGCAGGCACTTCCACGGCCCGAAACAAGTAATTTGCTCTCAGCACTGGGGCAGGATCACCATCCACCCAGGCCTTCCAACCCGGATACCAGGTATCGGAGACAACCAGCCAGCCGGATGATTCAGCATCTATTTGGATCGCGAGTTGATTGGGACTCTCACTTGTTAGATTAACCTGCCCATCTGAGGCGGAATAACAACCCTCAATTGGGAGAGGATGCGCGTTTTCCAGGATTACCTCATCCCCGAAGTTGATGCCGCCCGAAAAGACCTGCTCCCAGGCATCATCCGCACTCCCAGCAGGGCGGGCGCACGGGACCCACCTCACACGGGCTGATTCGCCTCGGGGTCTAAAACCCACTCCCATTTCCGGCCCAGACCTCACAGATTCAACAACGGTTACAGCCATCAAATCAAGCAAATGCTCCCGATTTGCGGGATGCGCGGATTCAAGCGATTCTAACCAACGGGCATATCGCTCCGGCACCAAAGGATCAAAATTATTGATAGACGGAATCCCAGCGAGCATATTCTCGTTCGGCAGCAGCGCCGCTTGGAGACGGCCCCAATCAGCGTGCGCGGCGAAGGTTTCGAAGCGGAAAAAACTATCGTACTTGAGCGTGTATTCCTGATCGGGAGGCAGATACAAACGACCATCGCCAAGCTGGGCCTGCACTTGCGCGGATGTCGAGGCTGGCCGGGTATAAAAGGCGGTTCCAATACCTGGGTTCAAGCCCCACCCGGCGATGAGCAAATCGGCAGCCACCCACAAAGCGACCGCCCACGACCACAGCAAGTGTTTACCGCCCGTTTGCAAATTTCGGGGAGCGGTCAGCGACAAGCCGCCCGCACCCAAGGCCCAAAACCCGGCCAAAGCAGTTGCTCGAATGAAGGTGGGTCTGACGTCGCCCATTGCGTACCAGGCCAGCCCCGCACCCAAAGAAACGGCAAAAGCCCCCGCAGTTCCCAAACGCACCCAGTACAGAGCGCTGGTGATATTTTTTTCGCCTGCGACCGGCCGCCGCCATGTTTCTGCACCAATACCCGCCAGCAATGCCAGCGCAAACACGGCCCAGATACTGATGCGCGTTGGGGCCTGGAACATATCAAAGGTGGGGACATGACGATAGAGCCAGGGAAAAATAGGGGTGTTTTTGCCCAACGCGAGCGTGAAAGCGACGAAGATGATTCCGAGAAGGAAAATGACAATTGATTTTTTGCTTTTCTTTGTGTTCCTTTGTGCACTTCGTGGTAGAAATCGCAAAACAACACCCACCGCCAACAAAAACGGCAGCAAGCCCACATAAACAGCATCTTCCCAAAAGTTTGCGTAGCCCCAGTAATCCCCTGTTGCCGGGCTGCCGAATAAGCCCGGGGCCAACAATCCCAGCAACCTCCACGGCCAGAACGAGTATGTCATGGCAATATCGAAATCTACCGCACCCGCACGCTGGGATTGACTCAGATACACCGCTGTCGGCAGCAATTGCACAGCAGCCAGGGCCGCGCCCATCAATACGGCCAGAGCAAGTTTCGCTTCTGAGGTCAGAAAAGTCAGCGCCCTGTGTTTGAACTGATCCCAAAATTGGCTATGCGCATCGCCGAGGTCAGAATATTTTCGCCACTCCCAGTAAGCAATCCACAATCCCGTCAACAAGAGCGTATACCAAGTTGTTTGGGCATGCCCAGCCAACAATTGCATCCCAATGACCAGGCCCAACTTCCCCCAGCGGAGACGTTGTAACCGTTCACTCCCCCACCTCAATCCTCCCCCAAAGGGAGAGGAGGCTGTCCCCTCTCCCTTTGGGAGAGGGCTAGGGTGAGGGAGAGTGCTAGTGGACAGACGTTTCTTACCCTGCTCACTCTGAACAGCATCAAACGCTGCCAACAATACCCACGGCAGCCATGCCGCCGCCGCGTTGATGCTGGCAAACCAGGCCCGCGCGACCAGGTAACCCGACAGGCTGAAGGCCAATCCGCTGACTGTTTGTGCCAATGTGCCCAGGCCCAAACGCTTGGTCAAGCGCGCCATGCCCACGCCCGCCCAGATTAGGTGCAGGGCGACAACCAAAGATTGCATCCAGGCCATCACTCCAATCCCGCCGAGTACGTAGGAGAAAAAGTAGAGCCAATTGGGCGGATAAAATAGGGCCGACTGATAATTGGCCAACAACGGCGCGCCCATCCCCAGCAATGGATTCCAGAGAGGCAAATGGCCGTCCAACAAAGTCTCCCAGGCCCACGTCCACCAGGGCACGAATTGCAGCGCAGGCAGGCCCCAAAACATGGCTTTGCCTGTCAGCAACAAGGGGGATAATAATATCAACGGGGCAAGCCAGATCGGCAAATATGGGAGACGAAAGAATTTTTTCATTTTTCCCCAATCACCATAATATTTCCAGAACTCCCGTCCACGCGCACGCGCTGACCCGTTTGCAGCCGTTCGGTGGCCTGATGTACGCCCACCACCGCGGGGATGCCGTATTCGCGCGCTACCACCGATCCGTGCGTCATCATCCCGCCAACCTCCATCACCAACCCGCCCGCAGCCAAAAAGAGCGGAGTCCAGGCCGGGTCGGTGCCGGGACAGACCAATATTTCGCCGGGGTGTAATTGGGTTCCGTGGGGATTAAGTACTACGCGCACCTTGCCTTCAACCACGCCGGGCGAAACCGGATCGCCGACAATGGCGTCTGTGTCGCCATCGGCAGCGCGCACGCCCTCATAGAAAGCGGTGCCATCACTGAGCAGCACACGCGGCAATTGCTTGCGGCGCATCTCGCGGGCCCGGGCTGCGCGGCGTGCGCTGATCCGCTCTCGTAACTGCGCGGGGATGTCCTTCTCAGCGGCGATTTGATCGAGTTCGCGGGTACGC
>JAYELX010000335.1:0-2652 GCA_034717875.1 Chloroflexota bacterium
CCTAGAGCTGCTGGCCGTAGGCGGATTTTCCCCATTAGATCGCTTCATGGGCGAAGATGATTACCAACGCGTATTGACAGAAATGCGTCTGGCCGATGGAACCCTGTTCCCGATGCCGATTACTTTAACCATCGACAAAGCCGATTTGCCCACGCGCGGCGAATGGATCACTCTGCGTGATTCCCGCAACTACATCATAGCCGTCATGCGCATCGAAGAAGTATTCCGCTGGGACCCAAATCGCGAAGCTCGACTGGTATTGGGAAGCACAGACCACCGTCATCCCCTGGTTTCCGAAATGGAACAATGGGGCGACTTGTGCATCTCAGGCGAACTAAAAGTCGTCAACCTGCCCGTCTACTACGACTTCACCGACATCCGCCGCACACCTGCCGAAACCCGAGCACTACTGGCGAAAATCGGCAACAAAAACGTGACCGCCTTCCAAACCCGCAACCCCATGCACCGAGTCCACGAAGCACTCACGAAACGTGCCCTCGACCGCGTCGGCGGCAGCTTATTGATCCACCCCGTGGTTGGCATGACCAAACCTGGCGATGTCGATCACTACACCCGTGTGCGCGTTTACAAAGCACTGCTAGAAAATTATTACGACGACAATACCATCCTGAGCCTGCTGCCATTAGCCATGCGTATGGCCGGCCCGCGCGAAGCCCTGTGGCATGCCATCATCCGCCGCAACTATGGCGCAAACCACTTCATCGTTGGTCGTGACCACGCCGGGCCAGGCAAAGACAGCAACGGAAAACCCTTCTACGGGCCTTACGAAGCCCAAACCATGATGAAACAATACCGCGACGAAATTGGCGTCACAGCCATCACCTTCAACGAACTCGTCTACCTGGAAGAAGAAGACAAATACATGGCGCGTGAAGACGCCCCCGAAGGCGCCCCCACATCCTACATCTCCGGCACACAAGTTCGCGAAGAATATCTAGCCAAAGGCAAAACCCTGCCAGGATGGTTCACCCGCAAAGAAACAGCTAAAATTTTGATGGACTCACACCCTCCGCAGTACAAACAAGGTCTGTGCGTCTGGTTTACTGGCCTGAGCGGAGCGGGCAAATCAACCATCGCCAACGCCCTCACCCCCATGCTGCTCGAACATGGCCGCCAGGCCACCGTGCTGGACGGCGATGTCGTGCGCACGCACCTATCCAAAGGGCTTGGCTTCAGCAAAGAAGACCGCGACACCAACATCCTGCGCATCGGCTTCGTGGCGGGAGAAATAGCTCGCCACAATGGCTCAGTCGTCTGCGCAGCCATCAGTCCCTATCGCCACACCCGCAACGAAGCCCGCAAAATGGTTGGCAAAAACAACTTTGTAGAAGTTTTCGTAGACACCCCGCTCGAAGTATGTGAAGAGCGCGACGTCAAAGGCCTCTACGCCCGCGCCCGCCGCGGCGAAATCAAAGGCTTCACCGGCATCGACGATCCCTACGAAGCACCAGTCGGCCCCGAAGTCATCGTCAACACCGTTGACGCCACCCCCGAAGGAAACGCCCGTTCGATCATCGCATATCTAAAGGAACGCGGATTCATCCGTGAAGATGGAATCGGTGCATAAAAAAACTATCCAGCAGCAATTTGATCTCACAGGCCGCGTCGCCATCGTCACCGGCGGCGTTGGCCTGTTGGGTAGCGAATTTTGTTGGACTCTGGCGCAAGCAGGTGCCGCCGTAATTGTTGCAGATTTGAACGGGGAGGCTGCCGCTGATTTGGCCGATTCTCTGACCCAAAGCGGCTACCAATCCCGCGGCGTAAAAATAGACGTCACCAATGTGGATTCCATTGATGCAGCAGTATCTGCAACCCTATCAACCTTCGGGCGACTGGATATTTTGGTCAACAGCGCAGCCCTCGATCCTAAAGTCAGGGGTCAGGAATCAGTGGATCAGGAATCAGGGGAGCAGGGAACAGGGAAGCAGGGGGCAGGAAACCAGGAAAAAGGAATATCATCTCCCGACTCATTGTCCCTGCCCTTCGAAGATTACCCCCTCAAACTCTGGCAGCGGGCTTTGGACGTCAACCTCACCGGCGCAATGCTTTGCTGCCAGGCCGTTGCCAAACCCATGCTGAAACAAGAGAGCGGCGTCATCATCAACATCGCCTCAATCTATGGCCTCACCGCCCCAGACCAACGCTTATACCAACGCGATGGGCAGCCACATCAATACAAGCCCGCATACTACACAGTCACCAAAGCGGGCATATTAGGGTTGACCAAATACTTGGCCGCCTATTACGCCGGAAGCGCTGCGCGTATCCGCGTCAACGCATTGACCCCCGGAGGAGTGTACAACAATCAATCCGACGACTTTGTCCAGGTCTACTCCGCGCGGGCTGTCCTGGGCCGCATGGCCGAAAAAGATGAAATGAACGGTGCGCTGCTATTTTTAGCCTCCGATGCTTCCCGCTACATGACCGGTGCCAACCTAATCGTCGATGGAGGCTGGACAACTTGGTAACAACTGTTTACTGTAAACTGCATACTGTATACTGATATGACTGAAACCCTCGCCATAATCCCCGCCCGCGGTGGATCCAAATCCATCCCCCACAAAAATATCAAACCCTTTGCCGGGGCACCGCTGATCGCCTACAGCATCGCGGCCGGGCTTGCAGCCGAGA
>JAYELX010000336.1:0-2652 GCA_034717875.1 Chloroflexota bacterium
CACCAAAAAATAATGATTCTCGAAATTAATGATCCCTGATGGATGAAAGTTATTGATGAAATACAAAAAGAGCGTTTTTTTCTCGATCATTAGCCTGTTTTGGCTGGTTACTGTAGTTATACTTTATTACGTTGTCCATAAACCCTTCTCGACATCTTTGGTGCTATCTATAACGCGTGCTGTCTCGCGAGTGGTCGTGGCTTTTGCAATTGTCTCTGTGGGAGGGGCTTTGGGAGTACGGTTGTTTTCGGGGAATGAACTGCACCCGCTCGAGCGTTTAACGGTTCAGGCTGCCCTGGGATTGGGATTATTAAGCATTTTGGTTTTACTTGTCGGTGCTATTATGGGGGTTAATCTTTATTACGCCTGGGGTGGATTATTGCTTGTGGGGATTATTTTACGACGTTCGATTTTAGAATGGTGGCAGTTGTGGCAGGGTTTGGTCCCCCTTTGGAAAGCGTCAGATAACTTTGGACGCAGTATTGCCATTGGTGTAGGCTTGATTTTTCTTTTCACACTAACTGTGGCACTCTCCCCACCATTGAAGTTTGATAGTTTATCATATCATCTGGCGGTGCCGCAAGTATATCTAAACACTGGGCGAATCACGTATATTGCTGAGAATATGTTATGGGGAATGCCACAACTAGCGTCCATGCTCTATCTTTGGTCAATCACATTGGCTGGAATACCAACTGCAGGTGTTATTTGCTGGTGCTTTGGATTATTAGCGATAATTGGATTGTTAGGTTTTGTTTCGCAAAAACTGAATGTGCGCGCGGCTTGGGTGGCTGTGGCCAGCTTAATGGCAAGTTATTCATTAGCATCATCTCTTGCTTGGGTATATGTTGATTGGGCATCGATTTTATTTGGACTTGTTATCGTTATCAGCTTAGACCTTTGGCGGATAAGCACCCGCCGAGCGCATATTCTTCTTGCGGGCACATTTGCTGGTTTGATAATGGGTATTAAATATACTGCCGGTGTGTTGATTTTTGCAGGTCTTGTTAATATTTGGTGGGTAACAAACAAACACAATGTCTCCTTTTGGAGACCGATGGTGGAATTTGTCATTGTTGCGGGTGTATTCTCGTTTCCATGGTTTGGTAAAAACTTAGTAGCTACTGGTAATCCTTTTTATCCTTTTATTTTTCCTTCTGGTGAGATGAATAATTTTCGTCTATCTTTGTATCAGTCTCACCCGATTGAAGGAAATTGGCAGGATTTGCTATTCTTGCCAATTCGTGCTACTTTCTTGGGTATCGAAGGAGGCCGAATTATTGATGGGCCGGGGTATTCATCTTCTATAGGCCCATTACTTATAGGATTGGGAGCACTTGCCTGGGTTAACTGGCGAGCTTATTCTCAGGAAAAGCGTTGTTTTGTAAAAAATATTGCCATTTTGAGTGGGGTTTCTGTGCTGTTATGGGCAGTAGCTGGGCGTATTACTGGGCCTCTACTTAGTACGCATTTGTACTTTTCTATATTCCCTTTGTTAGCTATATTGGCCGGTATTGGTTTTTTGAATATTGATCGATTACATATTCACAATATCCGTCTTGGTTATATTGCCTCCGTGTTGGTTGGAATGGTGTTGTGGTTTAATTTAATCCAAGTTGGGGTCGATACTTTTAGATTGGGGGCGCCGCAGGTGCAGCTAGGTATAAAAACGGAACAAGACTATATGACCGAAAATCTCGGTTGGCACATTGTGGCGATGCAATCAATTCGTGATTTGCCCGCAGACGCTAATGTGTTGATGCTTTGGGAGCCGCGCAGTTTATATTGTCAACCTCAGTGCAACCCTGATGAGGTTATAGATCGCTGGCTGCACGACCTGGCGATTTGGCAAACCCCCGCGGCTGTTTTGAATTCCTGGCAAAATACCGATTTTACCCATGTTCTTTATTATCGCACCGGCGCTGACTTGGTTCGCCAGGAAGATTCTCGCTATACCCCCGCTGATTGGCAAGCCCTTGACCAATTGCTTACCAGTTTGCCAGAACCAATTGAATTCGGTGACGCCTACGCCTTATATTCATTAGAGCCATGACCCTGCGTTACTATACCTTTCTATTCATTCTTGGATTGAGTGGGGCGTTGTTGTTGAGTGCGTTCCAACCTGCCCCCGGCTATATGGATTCGGAATACTACTTCGCTACCGCTATGCGCATAGCCGGCGGCAAAGGTTTCAGCGAGCCTTTTCTCTGGAACTATCTTGATGATCCTCAGAACATTCCGCACCCTTCGCACGCTTACTGGATGCCGTTGACATCATTGCTTGCTGCCGCGGGGATGCGTGTTTTTGGCACATTCACATACCTTGCTGCCCAGAGCGGATTTTTGCTTCTCGCCGGGCTAATTTCTCCGTTGACCGCTCTATTGTCTTACCGCCTCAACCGGGATCGCTTCCTGGCGATCTTATCAGGGCTTTTGGCTGTGTTCTCCGTTTTTTATTTGCCTTTTCTTGTTGTTACCGATACCTTTGCCATTTACATGCTTTTAGGGGTGTTATTCTTCCTGCTTCTCTCCCCATCTCCCACTCTCCCTCGCACTCCTGCACCCGGACTCAAACACCACCGTTTCTTTCTTCCCCTGCTGCTCGGCCTCATCGCTGGTCTCATGCACCTCTCCCGCGCCGACGGGGTCTTG
>JAYELX010000337.1:0-2652 GCA_034717875.1 Chloroflexota bacterium
GTCGATGATGACGTAACGGCGAGTGCTGGGAACCACAATTGTCAATCGCCCCATGAGAATATCACCCTGCTCTGCCTCAACAAGTGCGGCTTCACCGTGGCCATCATCGGGGTAGTAATAGCTGCGGGAAATAATTATGCCTCTATCAAGGGAGGCCAAATCTTCCACTGGTAGGGAAGCGGTTAAATGGGCTGTGTAATATAAATTCCCGGCCCCATCATCGCGCCCAATCGTCAAACGGTTGATTTCATCCACAAGCATATCTTCCACATCAACCTGTAGTTCGAAAGTCTCTTGCAGGGTATCCGCGTTGGCAACGCCGCTGCCCAGGTGATCTGCGTTTAGATAAACCGAATACTGATAATCGGCATCCAACTCTCCTGTAGCGGCAACCCAGTTTGCGAGTGCCATCAGCGACCAGGCTGTTTCTTGAGTCGTGCGCCAATGGCCAGCGCTGCGATTGGTCATCAGCCAGCGAACGGCGTTGACGTTGAGGGCGTTGTCAGGATCGATTTCGGTCAGCGCACCCAAAACAATGGCCGTCGTGCGAATGTCCGTGTTCCAGTTCCAGTAGTCGTTCCAGTCCTCCTCCCAATGCGTGCCCGTGGCCGACATAATTGCCGCGTTGGCAAAATCGGAGATCAGCGTGTCGATGCGCGGGTCATCGGGATTTGTGATGTAAAAGGTTTGGGCCAAATAGGCGCGGGCATACATGCTCATGGTTTGACGCTGGTCGTAAAGCCTCACCGCCAGACTGGTGACCCACTTTTGGTCTGCACGTGCCAAGACATTAAGTATAAAAGCCTGGCGGTTGAGTGCGTATTGAGCATCGAGGCTCTGTATGCTGGCAAGGTTATCTCGTAAATAACCAATGCCCGCTTCCACCACCTCGGGGCTGACCGTGTAACCGGCTCGCTCAGCTTCGACTAAGCCCAGTACAGCATAAGCCGTGGTTAGATCGTTGCTTTTCTGATTCGACCACCAACCCCAGCCGCCATCCGCATTTTGCCAATTATAGAGTTTTTGCAAAGCAACACCGACTTGATCTTCCAGTTTTGATTCCAATTCGGGATCGCTGCGCCCGGCTGCCTGCAAGGCCTGAGTGGTGAGCACATTGGGTAGGAAGCGTGAGATTGTTTGCTCCGTACATTCATAAGGATAATATTCCAGATATGTCAAGCCCTCCATCATTGCCGCGGTCAGCGAAGCATTGATCTGAACTGTCAGATCGCCAGCTGTGATATTCTCCGCGCCGGGGGGCAGGCTGACTCCCTCGGTGAGACTGCCACCTTCCGTGAGAATGCCTGCGGTCCCGACTGTCTCCGGGGCCTCGTAACGATAGACGGGAATGCCGCCATCGTCCAGCGTGGCCAGACTGGGCCTGCTGGCATCGGAATAGTCTCCGCTTTCGGCGCTGAAGATCAAGTCCACTCGCTCGGTGTCGGCATCAATGACAACGTCCCAGGTGACATAAGCCTGCTGCCCAACCGGGATTTCGACCTGCTGGGTTTGATCGCTTTTCAGGCTTGCGCCCCGAGCGTACAGAGTGACATCGACGGTCAGATCATCATCGGTGTTGTTGTGGACAGCCGCCCCAAGCCGAGACTCGTCATTGACGACAAAGAAGCGCGGCGTTTGCGGACGCACCAACAAAGGCTTGGTGCTGACCAAGTCAATGATGGTTTGTCCAACGCGGGTATCAACCGTGACAGCGCGCCCATCCATGCGCCATGTAGTCAAGTTATCGGGCAAGCTGACGGTGACAGTGGCTTGACCATCAGCGTCGGTGACAACATCGGCGACCCAGTAGGCCGTATCGGGAAAATCTTCACGCACATCTGCGACACCGTAAACGCTGAATCCTTTGCCCCCACCCCCGCCGCCGCTGCCCATGCCCTCACCAACAGCTAATTGCTCCTGGATATTTTGGTTATAGTGCTCGATGTTGAAAACGATGGGGATAGCCGTTCGCACGCTGAGCGCACGCGGGGAATAGAAATAATCGAGGATGGGCTCGGAATTAGGGCCGCTTAACGTCAGGGTGGCTAAATCTGTGAGTGCGAGGGAAACCTCAGCGCTGACCGGCTGACCGTCATAATCTCGCGTGGTGACGGTATAAGTCACACTGTCTCCTGGGCCAGCTTCTTCTTTATCGACGCTGATGTCAACGTCCAAAGTTTGTTGCTCGGTATCGACTTGAATCTCGGCCATGCCTGTGCGGAAATCGGCCAAGTTATCGCCGGCAGCACCCTGGATCAGGGAGACTGATACAAACACGTTTGGGGACATGTCGGCGGTGATGGGCAGTTCGTAGGTTGCGCTGTTGCTGGACAGACGAATGACATCGCTGTGGCGGATGTGGCCGCGTTCGACAGTCACCAAAGCATAAACGGGGCCCTGGAAGGGTGAGGGGATCAAAATTTCGGCAGTATCACCGGGGGCATAGTTGTCTTTATCCAGAATCAAGTTCAAACTGCGGTCGTCCGTTTGCCGCCAGGCGACATAATCACTCCCGGATACCCACATATATGCTGCCGCGCTGGCCTTGTTGCCGGCTTGATCACGAGTTACAGCGATGGCTTTGAAAACGCCGCCATTGGTGGGGGTAAAACTAACGCTGGCGCGGCCCTGAGCATCCGTTGTCACATCTTC